>NZ_JBSWYH010000027.1:0-80661 GCF_056161025.1 Roseibium sp. AWQ4_254 | reverse complement strand
CCCCCCCCCCCCCCCCCCCCCCCCCCCCCCCCCCCCCCCCCCCCCCCCCCCCCCCCCCCTCCCCCCCCCCCCCCCCCCCCCCCCCCCCCCCTCCCTCCCCCCCCCCCCCCCCCCCCGGGCAAGACAGCCTTGATCAGTCTGATGCAATCTCTGAAAGGACCTGCTCATAGGTGTCGCGCTTGGCCTTAAGGTGCTTCAGCGCTCCGTCCGAGGGCAGGAAATTCGGAATGAAGAAGGAGGCTTTCTGCCGCTTCTGGATCTCGCCGGACTGGAAGATCTCGCTCAAGGCGCCATTGATCTGAGTGACAATCCCCTCATCCATTTCCGGATTGAAAAGAAAGAAAAATTCCTTGTCAAAGGTGAAGTCGCCCTTGGCATCCAGGGGCACATGGGTGTTGGGTGAGGCGTGTTGAAGCAGCGCGTCCCGAGTGGTGTTGCCCATGCCTTCGGCCGGGGCCTGTTCAAGCGTTGCCGGGCGGGCCGTGATCCAGACGAATTTCATGGCTTTCTGGTCGTCGTCGGGCAACTGGGTGAACTGCTCATTGGCCTGGATGGACCCGTTGATCACATCGGCAAGCCCGTCCCACATGGCCTGGTTCTTGTCGGACTGAGAACCGGTGTTCACGGCCACGATGTTCTTTTCCGAACCTGGAGCGCGCAGCTTGGCTGCATTTTTCATGGCTGAAAAACCGATTTCCGACACGCCCCCCGGCTGGATGGCTACCCGGACCTTTTCGCCCGCTTCGGCGGCGGCGAAAATGTCTTCCATGGAGTTGAATTTGGACGATTTGGGAACGAGATAGGCGTTGCCCGGATTGATGGCGACCGTGGGGCCGATCTTGTAGGAGGCAAACGGATCCTCATAGCCCTCCCGGCCATATAGATCGCCCAGATAGGACTGGTCATGGAAGATCATCAGTGTTGTGCCGCGGCTGTCCCGCTTGAGGGCCTTGAAGGCGGCTGTTGCGCCGACCGCGTCCACCTTGATGTTGATGCCCAGATGTTCCGAAAGGGCATCTGCCACAATGGCCGAGTTCTGATAGGTGTCGCCGCCGGTCGACTTTGATCCGATGACCAGACGGACATTTTTCGGCAGATCCTGGGCGAAGGCTGTCAGGGATGTGGCCGTGACGGCGGCTGCGCCAAGCGCAGCAAGGGCAAGCCTGCGAGTAAAAATCATGAGTTCCTCCCGTTGCACCGGCGCTCCTCAAGCGGCCGGCAAGTGCGGATCTGGTCCGCCTGTGCATGGTTATGAATGCGTATACATTTGCTGGCATATCCGGCGTCATCCTGTCAAGAGGCCATAAAAAATCGAGCAAAATCAGAAACGAATGCAGCTTCAAGGAGAGTTGACAACCGTAAATGTATGCGCATACATAGCGCAAAAATTGGATGGGAGAGCTGCATGGGGACTGGGAGAACACGCAAGGCGCCGGAAGAGTTGCGCAGCGCGCGGTGGTTTGCGCCGGACGACCTGCGGTCCTTTGGTCACCGTTCGCGCATGATGCAGCTTGGTTTTTCGGAAGACGAGTTCCGGGACCGGCCCATTATCGGCATGCTCAACACGTGGTCGGAGCTGAATTCCTGCCATGGCCATTTCCCCGAGCGGGTGGAAAATGTCCGCCGGGGCGTGTTGCAGGCAGGTGGCCTTGCCGTTGAAATGCCTGCGTTGTCGGTCGATGAAAGCTTCACCAAACCAACCTCCATGCTCTACCGGAACATGCTGGCGATGGAGACGGAGGAAATGATCCGCTCCCATCCCCTTGACGGGGTGGTGCTGCTGGGGGGGTGCGACAAAACCACACCGGGCCTTGTCATGGGGGCGATCACCGCAGGGGTGCCGTTCATTTTCATGCCCGCCGGCCCCATGCTGCGGGGCCACTATGCGGGGCGCAGTCTAGGCTCCGGGTCCGATGCCTGGAAATTCTGGGACGAACGGCGGGCCGGAAACATTTCCGATGCGGAGTGGCTGGGCATCCAGGGCGGGATTGCCCGCTCGGTCGGCACCTGCATGACCATGGGCACCGCCTCTACCATGACGGCGATTGCTGACGCCATGGGTCTGACCCTGCCCGGAGCCTCCTCGATTCCGGCTGCCGATTCCGGCCATCAGCGCATGGCCAGCGCGTGTGGCCGCACGATTGTGGAGATGGTCTGGACCGGTTTGACCCCGGAAAAAATCATCACGGAGGCTTCAGTCCGCAATGCGGCGGTTGTGGCCATGGCCACAGGCTGTTCCACCAATGCGGTGGTGCATCTGATTGCCATGGCCCGCCGGGCCGGGGTCGCGTTCACCCTGGATGATCTGGACGCGCTGGGGCGCGTCACTCCCCTGGTGGCGAATATCCGCCCGGCGGGCAAGGACTACCTGATGGAAGATTTTTTCTATGCGGGCGGGCTCCGGGCGCTCATGAAACAGATCGAAGACCGTCTTGAGATCACGGCGCTGACCGTCAACGGCAAGACGCTGGGAGAAAACATTCAAGGAGCGGTGGTGCACAATGACGATGTCATCCGGCCCCTGTCCAATCCGGTCTATCATGAAGGGTCGCTTGCGCTTTTGCGGGGCAATCTGTGCCCGGACGGCGCGGTGATCAAACCCGCGGCCTGTGATCCGAAATTCCATGTTCACGAAGGTCCGGCCCTTGTTTTTGACAGCTATCCGGAGATGAAACAGGCCGTGGAGGACGAGTCCCTGGACGTGACCCCGGATCATGTCCTGGTCTTGCGCAATGCGGGGCCGCTGGGTGGGCCCGGCTTTCCCGAATGGGGCATGCTGCCGATCCCCAAGGCGCTGATCCGCCAGGGGCACCGAGACATGTTGCGCATTTCCGACGCCCGCATGTCGGGAACCTCCTATGGCGCCTGCGTGTTGCATGTCGCGCCTGAGAGCTATGTCGGCGGACCGCTGGCCTTGTTGAAGACCGGCGACCTTATCCGTCTCGACATTTCCAGCCGCAGCCTGAACATGCTGGTCGATGACGAGG
This sequence comes from Roseibium sp. AWQ4_254, assembly GCF_056161025.1. Classification (NCBI taxonomy): domain Bacteria; kingdom Pseudomonadati; phylum Pseudomonadota; class Alphaproteobacteria; order Hyphomicrobiales; family Stappiaceae; genus Roseibium; species Roseibium sp. AWQ4_254. Next base: position 77,674 of record NZ_JBSWYH010000027.1, on the reverse strand, counting down.
AACTGGACCGGCGCAAGGCCGCGCTGCCGCCGCCGCCGCCCAGGTTCGAGCGGGGCTGGGGCTATATGTTTTCCAGACATGTGACCCAGGCGGACAAGGGCTGTGACTTTGACTTCCTTGAACGCGGCTTCGGACAAGCTGCAGGTGAACCGGATATCTACTGATGACCCACGATCTTGAGACCGCCCTGACCGGAATTTCCGGTATTCTCGTAACGCCCTATGACAATCAGGGCGGAATCGCTCCAAATACGCTCCAGCCGATCCTGGACCGGGCCTTGTCCGCCGGGGTGCATATTCCGGTCGTCAACGGCAATACGGGTGAGTTCTATGCTCTGACCACCGAGGAGGCCTGCACAATGGTGCGCGAGGTCTGCGCCATGGTCGCGGGCCGGGCGCCGGTTCTGGCCGGGGTCGGGCGCGGTCTGCGCGATGCCTGCCAGCTGGCGGAAGCTTCGGCTGCAGCGGGGGCTGCGGCATTGATGATCCACCAGCCGCCGGACCCGTTTGTCGCTCCGCGCGGGGTCGTGGCCTATGTGGAAGCTGTATCGGCGGCAAGCGGCGGCCTTCCGGTTATGCTGTATTTGCGCAACGACACTATAGGCACACAAGGGATCAAGGCGCTTTGCGACTTGCCCGGGGTCAAGGGGGTCAAATGGGCAACGCCCAATCCGTTGAAACTGGCCGATGCAATTGCCGCCTGTGACCCGTCGATCGTCTGGGTTGGCGGGCTGGCGGAAGTCTGGGCGCCGCCCCTTTATGCGGTCGGGGCACGGGGCTTCACTTCCGGCCTGATCAATGTGTGGCCAGAGCGGTCCGTTGCCATCCATGCGGCCCTGTCTTCCGGCAACTATGAAGAGGCGAACCGTTTGATTGCGGGGATGCGGGTGTTCGAAGATATCCGGGCAGAGGAAATGAACGGGACCAACGTCACGGGGGTCAAGGCGGCGCTGCAGCTGCAGGGGCGGGATTGCGGCCCGGCCCGGCCGCCCTCCGCCTGGCCCCTGACCAGCCGCCAGCAGTCCCGGCTTCGGGAGTTTCTGGCTGAAAACGGCCTTATGTGAACGTGGGAGCGGAAAGCCGATGAATGAAGATACACGGGCAAAACTCGAGCAGGTTTCCGTTGCGACACTGGCAACAGCTCTTTACAAGCGCGGCCTGCGCCATCAGGTGATCCAGGGGGTGCATCCGGTCGGGCGCAAGGGCCGGAACATGGTCGGGCCTGCCTTCACCTTGCGCTACATGCCGGCGCGCGAAGACCGCAACCAGCTGTCTGAATTCCGCAATCCCGAACATCCCCAGCGGGTTGCCGTCGAAACCTGCCCGGCTGGTGCGGTTCTGGTCATGGACAGCCGCAAACAGGCCGATGCGGCTTCTGCCGGAGACATTCTGGTCACCCGGCTGATGGTGCGCGGGGTTGCCGGGGTCGTGACCGATGGCGGGTTCCGGGATGCGGCGGTGATTGCCGGTCTCAATATTCCCGCCTACCACACGAGGCCATCCTCACCCACCAACCTGACCAACAACGAGGCCATTGCGCTGAATGAGCCGATTGGCTGTGGCGATGCACCGGTGTTCCCCGGTGATATTATTGCGGGCGATGATGACTGTGTCATCGTCATTCCGGCGCATTTGTCACAAGAGGTGGCAGCTGAAGCTCTGGAAATGACCGCCTATGAGGATTTCGTGGTCGAACGGGTCAAGGACGGGCAGAGCATTATCGGGCTCTACCCGTGCACGCAGGCGGAAAACCGGACCGCGTTTGAAGCCTGGCGCAAGGCCAGCGGCCGCTGATAGACAGATTGACGGCTTCCCGACGCGGCACGCCCTCCGCGAGCGCGCCAGCCAGCCGCCATCCACATTCAGCACCGTGCCGTGAATGTAGGTGGCGTCCGCCCGGCGGATGATCCCAGTATTGTTGACGAGAAGGTCGATCTGCCCGGCTTCGAACAGCCGCTCGCACAACCGAGTACTGCTTCGGCAGTGAATGTTTGGGATCAGCTTTCGCGCTGAAGCGTGACCGCCAGCGGTACTGCTCCCGCAAGGCTTGAGCCAGCTTCAGGGAAAAGACGCCGGAGCGGGGGCGGAGAGAGCTTTGGCCGACTCCAGGAAACTGGCGATTTCAGGAAGGGATTTCTTGTCCCGCCGCACGATGGCGTTTTCGACGAAACTCATGCTCATTCTTGCGGAAGAGACGGGCCGGAACCGGATGCGGCTGTCTGGCTGACAGTCAAGAGTCGAGAAAAGAGCGACGCCAATGTCGTGTGCAACGGCTTCGCGGATCACTTCCCGGCTGCCAAAATCAAGAACACGTTTGGGTTCAAGGTTTTCAAAAGACATGGCGCGCTCGGTAAGGACGCGCGTGCGGGAGCGGCTGTCCCGGTATATCAGCGTTTCTTCCGATAGTTCTTGAAGTGTGATGCTGTCTTTGGCGGCCAAGGGGTTCCTTGCCGAAACCGCCGCCTGAAGGTGATCGGAGCGTATCGGCAGAATGAAAAGGGAAGCGCCACCAAGGGGGGGATCCACCGAAATCCCCGCATCGAAGTCGCCTTCCTCGACTCCCTTGATAATCTCGCCCATGGTCGTGAGCCTGAGTGTAACGTTCAGGTCCGGCTGATGTTTGAGCATCCTTTTCACGATCTGAGCGCCAAGCCGCGCGCTGTCGGTGGCGATCGTCAGTTTGCCTGTCGACGGGAATTTCTGGCGATCCAACATACGATCGACATCTTCTGATGCAGTCATAAGTTGAGTTGTTACAGAAAGGAGGTCACGGCCTGCATCCGTCAAGGCCAGCCTCTTGCCGAGCCTGTGAAACAGCTTGACGTTGCTGCGTGCCTCCAAATCCTTGATATGTTGTGAGATTGTCGGCTGACTCAGGTTGAGCGCCGCAGCGGCTCGGCCGACACCGCCTTCTTGAACCGTCAAATGAAACGCGCGAATCTGAGCATAATTCATAGCTATAGCCTATGTCATTGTGCGATGAAATCGATTTGTCTTATGTTTCTAAAGATTGCAAGACCCCGTTAGGGATTTCTGAAATTTTCAAGAGATTGCGACGGGGGCGACATGTCGAGAGATTTTGCAAACCATAAGATCGGTCTTGCCAGCGAGTTGCCGGTGGATCTGATTGCCGGTGCGGACACCACTGTCTTGAGCTTTCCAGCTCATGCGGATGACGAAGGACTGCGGATCAAACCGGTCAAGACCATGATCGGCGAATATGCCGTAGCGTTTGACGTTTTTTTTCCGTCCACCAGCGCCGCTTATATCAGCTTGATGCAAACGGGGTCCGGCGATGGGGAGCTTTTTCTCAAGAACAATGGCGACGGGACAGCCGGCATCGGAATTTCAGGAAGTTACAAAGGCAATGTGGCATTCGATGCTTGGAACCGTATCGCCGTCACAGTTCAAAAGACCGACAGCGGCACGGTTCTCACGTCCTATGTCAACGGCGAAGAAGTCCAATCACAAAGTCTTGGCGACACCTCCCGCTGGGATATCGGGGAAAACGGTCTGCTGCTGTTTTCCGACAATGACGGTGAAACAGCGCCGGGATACGTGTCTTCTGTCTTTTTCATGAACGACCCGGATTTTTCGGCGGTTGGTGCGGCCATCGCGGCGGCACCGGTGCCCGATGCGAATGGCTTTTTCCCCCAGGCGCCTGCAAGCTCTGCGACGGAAGTGAATTTCACCGGCAATGACATCACGCCACGCTATGGGTCCGCGGCCGTCGTTCTTGAAGGGGAAAACCTCCGTTCGGTGGCCACGTCCGGTGAAAGCCGGTTCGGTCTGGCCTCACAGCTGGGCGTCGACGGGCCCGGCGCGGACATTCCGGTGCTGCAGCACGGTGCTTATGGCCCCGATGAAGCCGTGGCCGTCAAGATAACGGGGCTGGAAACCCCCCTGTCTTCCTACACGATGGTGTGGGATGTGAACCTGCAAGAATTCCCTTCCGGCTACCACTCTCTTTTCCAGACCGATACGGCCAATGGCAACGATGGGGAGCTCTTCGTACGTTCGGACGGCGGACTGGGGATCAACGGGTCGTATGAGGGGAAGGTCCCCGAGGACACGTGGGCGCGAATTGCGATCACGGTGGAGAGCGATGGAGGAAAAGCCACGCTCACCAAATATATCGACGGTCAGCAGGTTGGCACACAAACAGTCGACCCAGCACGTTTTTCCATCAACCCGGACAAAGGGTTTTTGCTTCTTGGTGACAACAACGCAGAGGTCGGCAAGGGCTATCTGGCGCATTTTGCCTTGAGTTCACAGGTTCTCGACGGCGCGGCCATCGCAGCATTGGGGGGCGTCGACGCCCAGGGGGCGCTGGGGGGAGACGGAACGCTGGTCAAGATCGGGTTTGACGATTATGGCGTCACGGTTGAAACAGGGGCGGCGCAAGCAGGGCTGCTTTCCGAGCAATCTTCCGCTGTTCAGCCCGATGTCACCGGTATCAAGGACATGCTGGTTGCGGTAGGTGACACCCCGCAGACCTTCGACTTGACGGATGTTTTCGGAGACAGCGCCGGAGACTTCCAGGTCACCACGAGCAACGGCGGCAGCGTCAATGCTTCCATCGAGGATGGGATCCTCACCCTTTCATATGGCGGTCTGGGTGTTTCGGATCTGGTCATCACTGCGCAGGTCGATGGAACGACCGTAACCGACAATGTGCGGGTACGTGTTGCAGGAGAAGGCGCCTACACGATCGCGATCCTTCCCGATACACAAGACTATGCCGACAGAAACGCCGGAGCTGGCGAACAGTCGACGTTCAACGACATCGCGAACTGGCTGATCGATAACGCCAGCGGTAAAAAACTGGGCTTCGTGACCCATGTCGGTGATATCACCCAGCATGCGGGCAGCTCGGAATTTGTCATCGCCAAAGAAGCCATGAACATGTTGCGCGAGGCGGGAATTCCGTTTTCGGTTTTGCCAGGCAACCATGATATCGGGGATGGCGGCAGTTCGAACGTGCGCAAGACAGGCACGTATAATGACGCTTTTTCAACGTCCTACATGTCCCAAGACCCGACTTTTGGCGGCGTTTACGACCTTGAGCCGGAGCGTTACGACAACAACTACCATTTGTGGGATGCACCTGACGGAACCGGCTGGCTGATTCTCAATCTTGAATTCGGCCCTCGTGACGATGTTCTTCGCTGGGCGGATGATGTCCTGACGAAGTATGGCGATCGCAAGGCCATGGTCCTGACCCATTCTTACAACAATTTCGACGGGCGCCACGATCCGCTGGGCGGGGCGCTAAACGGGGAAGGCGCGGGATACAATTACGGTCTTAAGGCAGACCCGGAGGGAACCTGGGACGCGGAGTATCTTTGGCGCGAGGTTTTGACCAAACATCCGAATGTCGTGTTCACCGCAGGCGGGCATATTTTTGGTGATGGTGCTGAAACCGTTGTTTCCTATAACGATTTTGGGAATTCGGTCTACCAGTTCCTGGTGAACTACCAAGACGGTGTTTCCACGGAGATCACTGGCGCCGGCAATCAGAACAATGGTGGCAATGGTGGCAACGGGGCCATTCGCCTGGTGACGGTCGACCCGGCAAACAATGCCTTTTACACCGAGACTTACCTTACGGAGCTGGACACCTACGTGTCAGGCGCGCGCGGCAGCGGGGAGATGTCCCGTGACGGCCTTCAAGGCAAGTATGTGGGCCACGAGGAAACCTATACCGGCGTCGATCTGGGCGTCCGTTCGGCAGAAGCCGTCGCGGATGCGGGATCCGATCAGCATGTCACCGCGCAGGCAGGCGAAGATACGGTCGAAGTGAGCCTTTCGGCAGCCAAGACGAGCAATCCGAACAGCGAAACCCTGACCTTCCGCTGGTTGAACGATGAAGGCAAAGTCGTCGCAACCGGTGAAACTGCTTCTCTGAAGCTTTCCGCCGGTGTCAATGACTTCACGCTGGAAGTCGAGTCAGGGGACGGCACTATCAGCCGGGCAGACCATCGGGTGATCGTGGAAACCGAAAAGACCTACCTGGTCGACACCTTTGACGACGGGAACGCAGATGGCTGGGTGGCACCCGCCCAGACGGAGGCCGAAAAAATCACCTATGGCAGCGAGTCCGGGTTCGGTATTCCGCAGATCGGTGCCGATGCGGGTCAGATTGCGAAAGTTGAAGCACTCGCGCAACGGGAAGGTATTCTCGTGAAGCCGGCCGGGGACGCGGACTTGGTGGAATACACCCTGGTTTACGATCTTTATGTAAAGGCGGGCCAGGGAACGTATGCGGGTCTTTTCCAGACCGACCTGGGGAACACTTCGGACGGTGATCTCTTCCTGAGGAACAGCGGTGACGGATCTGCCGGAGTGGGCATCTCGGGAAATTATGAAGGTGAGTTCAAGTTCGATGCCTGGAACCGCCTGGCGTTTACCTTCTCGGTCGAGGACGGAGCCCATGTGCTTCGCAAATATATCAACGGCACACTCGTGGGAACACAGGAGGTCACGTCCGAAGCTGCCGGATCGCGCTGGACGGTCAGCAAGGATGGCTTCTTGATTTTCTCCGACGAGAACGGTGAAACGCAGGACATTCACGTCAGCTCCTTTGCATTCGTCCCGGCTGCGCTGGACGCGGCAACTCTCAAGGACCTTGGCGGAGTGGACGCGGACGGGCCGTTCGGTGCGGCGCCCGTGGACGGGTCTGTCCAGCTCAATTTCGACGGTGCGCTCGACAAGTTCGATTTCGGAATGGCAACCGCTGGCCAGGTCACAATCGGCCAGTCCAACGGAACCGCGTTTGCGGTCAAGGGCGGCGTTGCATCCGGGGGCGAGGGTGGTTCTCTCTTTGAATGGTCCAACGCGGCAGACAATGCCATCGTCTGGCAGAACGGGAGCTGGGATGACATTGTTTTCGAGACGACGTTCCATTCGTTCGACAATGACGTCATGGGGGTCAGCTTTCGTCATCAGGAAAACGGCGATCAGTACCGCGTGACCTTCGACGCGCAATCGAATGTCCGCAAACTTGTCAAGATCGTGAATGGGACGGAAACGCTGCTGGCTCAGGAAGCTGGCGGCTATCGCTTCAACAGTGACATTGATCTGAAGATCACGGTAATCGGTGACCGGATTACCGTCCAAATGGACGATCACCTCATCTTTGGCGGGCCGATCGCGGATGCAGCTCCGCTCGGGTCCGGGACCGTGGGGCTCTACAGCTCGAACCAGATGCGCGGGTATTTCGATGACGTCGTCGTGCGGGCGCCTGTTCTTTCCGCTGATGCGGGCGAGGATCAGCGTGTAGTCGACTGGGATGGTGACGGACGGGAAACCGTGGTTCTCGACGGCAGAGGCTCGGTGCTGCCGCAAACCGGCGTCAATGCCAGCTGGTCCGGACTGCCGGGGACTTCCGATGGCGTTGTTGTTGAAACGGAAGTTTATTCCGGTCTCAACCGCTTTGACTTCGCACTGGACAACGGCAAGTCGTCAGACCGCGTAAAGGTGGATCTCGTCAGTGGCGACCGCCTGATTGCCGCCGACAGGTTTGAAGATGGCGATCTGGCCGGATGGAAGATTGTTGACACGACCGAACTGGGAGATGGAGCGGACTGGGCTGTTGTGGACGGTGCGCTGGTTGAACGCTCCGGTTCCTACAGCCGCGAATTGACCTGGAACGGCGCCTCCAACGCTGACGTCTGGAAGCGGGGCTGGTCGCCGCTAGGGGATGGTGTGTTCGCCCTTCACAAGGGAACCTACGCTCTTTGGGAAGGCAATCAGTCCCTAGAAAATTATGGCATCGAGACGATGATCACCGCACCTCAGACCGGCGGCGTCGGTGTGATGCTCAATTGGATCGACGATGACAACTACTACAAGCTCGAGATTGACCTTCACGCGGGTTTGACGACCCTGGTCAAGGTCGTTGACGGCTACGAGAGCTATATCGGCCGCGTCACGACGGTTTACACGCCGGGTGACAGCTTCCACTTGCGGGCCGACAATGCGGATGGCCTGTTCCAGGTGTGGGTCGACGGGCAATCCATCTTCCACAACCCGATTGAAGATCACGATCTCGGTGCCGGGGCTGCGGGTGTCTATGCATGGGGGGCGGCCGGTGTCCGGTTCGATGATATCGCGATCGTCAGCCTCGAAGCGGCACCGGACGCTGTTCATCCGAACACCGGAAAACTGATCACGGGTACGGCAGGAGACGACGTTTTGTCGGGCACCGCTTATGATGACACAATGAAGCTCGGTGCCGGCAATGATGTTGGGATCGGACTGGGCGGCGATGACAAGATCTTCGGTGAAGAAGGCGATGACCGGCTGCAGGGTGGTGAGGGCTCGAACCTTCTTGACGGAGGCGAGGGCACGGACACGGCGGATTATTCGCAGTCAGCAAAGGGCATCTATGTCCGGATGGATCAGGGTTGGGAAACCGCGGTCTCGAACAAGGCTCTTGGTTGGTCCGCACTGGTTGCCGGTATCGGCAATGGCACCGTGGTGCATGACGAGTTGGTGAGTATTGAAAACCTCATCGGGACGGGCCGGGGCGATGTCATCGCCGGAAGCTTGGGGAGCAACACGATCCGGGGTGGCGCCGGGAATGATTATATCGGCGGCCTGGGCGGCGATGACGTGCTTCTGGGCGAAGAGGGCAACGACAAGCTGATTGGCGGCGCCGGAAACGACCTGATTGATGGGGGCGCTGGGAATGATATTCTGACAGGCGGCACCGGCGCGGACATATTTGTTTTCACATCGGGAAATGACGTGATCAAGGATTTCGGCAGCGTGCCGGCCGCGCGGAGCGCATCTTCCGCCGACGATATGGTCAGGATCTCGTTTGACGGTATCTTCAGCTTCGATGACGTCTTGGAGCATATCAGTCAAAACGGCCCGGACACCGTGATAAGTTTCAGCGATGCGGACAGCCTCACCTTGAAGGATGTTAGCGCCCTTACACTTGACGGCGACGACTTCCAGTTCGTCTGAAGGCTCGGGTTCTGCGCGTTTGCCTTGCCGGAAACGCGCAGAACCCGAGATCATTGCCGAAAGCCTTGGAAACAGATGTGCTGTCTTGAGCACACCTTCTTTTTCCGACCGTTTGTCAGGCCGGTGGAGGCGATGTCTCCGTCAAAGCGGCTCGAATCCCCTCGTCTTCCATTTTGGTGCGAGCGGAAACAAACGGATCTTCTATCCGGTGTGCAAGGCCAGACTTTAATACAACGGGGTAGATGTCTTCCCAACGCGGCAGGCCCTCCGCTAGCGCGCCAGCCAGCCGCCATCCACATTCAGCACCGTGCCGTGAATATAGGTGGCGGCCGGAGAGGCCAGAAACACGGCTGCCTCGGCAATGTCCTTGGCCGCGCCCCAGCGCCCGGCCGGAATGCGTTCCAGGATCTGCCGGTTGCGCTCCGGGTCGTTGCGCAGGGCCTCCGTGTTGTTGGTGGCGATATAGCCCGGGGCAATGGCATTCACATTGATGCCTTTGGCTGCCCATTCATTGGCCAGCAGCTTGGTCAGTCCGGCAACGCCGTGTTTTGAGGCCGTATAGGACGGGACCCGGATGCCGCCCTGGAAGGACAGCAGCGAGGCGATGTTGACGATGGCTCCCGTCCGCCCGTCCGCCAAAGCGGCCTTGCCGAAGGCCTGAGAGGCGAAGAAGACGGCCTTCAGGTTGATATCCATGACCTCGTCCCAGTCGCGTTCGGTGAAGTCGGTGGCGTCTGCCCGGCGGATGATTCCGGCATTGTTGACGAGAATGTCGATCTGCCCGGCTTCAAACAGCGGCCCGGCGGCCATGGGGTCCGACAGATCGAGGGGCACATGGCGTCCGGATGGGATCTGTGCCAGGGTCTCGTCGCAGCTGCGCCGGGCCGCGCACAGCACGGTGGCCCCGGCGCGGCCCATGGCCACGGCAATGGCCTGGCCGATGCCGGTATTGGCGCCGGTCACCAGCGCGCATTTGCCCTCAAGTGAAAACGGGTTCACCGCAGATCTCCCATGGCCACCATGTCCATATCCGTGAAGTCGACATTGTCCCCGGCCATGGCCCAGCAAAACGTATAGGCACCGGTCCCGGCCCCGCAATGGATCGACCAGGGCGGCGAAATCACCGCGTCTTCATTGGCCATCACCAGATGCCGGGTCTCGCTGGGCTCGCCCATGAAATGGAAGACGCGCTGCTCCGGGTCCAGTTCAAAATAGAGATAGGCTTCCATGCGCCGGTCATGAACATGGGCCGGCATGGTGTTCCAGACCGAGCCCGGTGCGAACTGGGTGTAGCCCATCACCAGCTGGCAGCTTTCGGCAACCTCCGGATGGAGGAACTGCAGGATGACGCGCTTGTTGCACATCTCGTCGGAGCCCAATTCGACCCGGCGGGCATCTTCCTTGCTGATTAGCCGGGTCGGGCAGGTCCGGTGGGCCGGGGCGGAGAGCAGATAGAAGCGGCCGGGGCCGGAAAAGGTGACGGGTCCGGTGCCGCGTCCCAGATAAAGCACTTCGCCTTGAGCGAGCTGATGGCTCGTCCCGGCTGCGGTCACGGTTCCGGTCTCGCCGATATTGAGAATGCCGAGCTCGCGCCGCTCCAGAAGCGACGGAGTGCCTGCCTCGCGGACTTCGTCCAGAACCAGCTCGCCATCTCCCGGCACAGCGCCACCCAGGATCAGCCGGTCATAGTGGCTGTAGATCAGCTTGATCTCGCCGTCGGCAAACAGCCCACCAGCATGGAAATGGTCCCGGAGCCCGGTTGTGTCGAGCTGCTTTGCGGTGGCCGGGTCGATGGCGTAGCGGGTTTCAACGGTCAGCATGTGTTTGTCCTGTGGTTGAACATCAGAGGAAATCGTCCCGGCGGGGCGTGAACGTGTCGATGAGGGTGCCTGGGGTGAGGCATAGACAGCCATGGCGGGCATTGGCGGGAATGACGAAACTGTCGCCCGGCCCGACCTTGAAATCGGTACCGTCAATGGTGAAGCGGAAGCTGCCGCTCTCCACATAGGTCGACTGGACATGCGGATGGCTGTGCAGCTTGCCTTCGGCGCCTTCTGCTTCAAAGCGGAAGGCGACTACCATCAGCTCGGGGCTGTCAGACAGCACTTGCCGGGTCACTCCCGGGTCGGCTGGGACTTTGGGGAAGGTATTGACAAACATGAGTCGAACCTCAATGGAACAGGGAGGGAAGCCAAAGGGAAAGCGCGGGAATGTAGGTGACCAGCAGCAGGGTGAAGACGGCTGCGCCATAAAAGGGCCAGATCGTCCGGATGGCGCTCCAAACCGAGATCTTGCCGACGGCACAGCCGACAAACAGCACGGTGCCAACGGGTGGGGTGCACAGGCCGATACCCAGATTGAGCACCAGAATGACGCCGAAATGCACCGGATCAACGCCAAAGGCAGTGGCGACCGGAAGGAAGATCGGCGTGGTTATGACGATCAGCGGGGACATGTCCATGAACGTGCCGAGGAACAGCAGCACGATGTTGATCATCAGGAGGATGATGATCGGATTTTCGGACACGGTCTTCAGGAAGCTGACGAGTTCTGCCGGGATCCGCAAAAACGCCAGCAGCCAGCCGAAAGCAGCGGCACAGCCGATTACCAGCAGCACCATGGCGGTGGTCCGTACGGCGGCTTTGGTGGCTTCAACAAATTGCGGCCAGCGTATGGTGCGGTAGGCCAGTGTGGTGACCAGAAGCGCATAGACAGCGGCAATGCAGGAGCTTTCTGAGGCGGTGAACACCCCGGAGCGGACGCCGCCGAAAATGATGGCGATCAGCAGCAGGCCGGGCACCGCGTTGATGAAAAGGCCCCCAAGGGCAGCCCAGCCCGGAAAGCCTTCCGTTGGATAGCCTGCTCGCTTGGCCACGAACCAGGCGGTGATCATCAACGCGGTGGCAAGCAGCAGTCCGGGCAGGATGCCGGCAGTGAACAGATCGGCAATCGACAGGCGTCCTCCGGCTGAGATCGAATAAATGATCATGTTATGGGAGGGCGGCAGCATCAGGGCGATGATGGAGGACATCACGGTGATGTTGACGCCATACTCAACGGAATAGCCCTTTTTGCGCATCTGGGGGATCATCAGGCCGCCAATGGCGGTGGCGTCAGCGGCTGCAGAGCCTGAAATGCCACCAAACAGAACCGAGGCGGTGATGTTCACCTGGCCAAGGCCGCCGCGCAAGTGCCCGACCACCGCTCCGGCCAGCGCCACCAGTCGGCGGGCAATGTCTCCGCGCACCATCAGCTCTCCGGCGAAAATGAAAAAGGGGATGGCCATCAGCGCGAAGACCGAGACGCCGGAATTCAGGCGCTGGAATACGATGACCGGGGGCAGGCCCATATAGAGGACGGTGGCAAGGGAGGCGGCGCCCAGGCAGAAGGCCACGGGGGTTCCGATCAGAAGCAGGATCGTGAAGGTGCCGAAAAGAATATAGGGTTCCATGTCAGGCCTCTTCCATGGTGTCTTCGCCGAACCGGGCGGTCGGCAATCCCGCAGCCCTGCGGATGAGGCGCTCAAGGGAAAACAGAAAGACGAGACAGCCTCCGGCCACGAGGGGCAGAAAGTCGATAGCGCCGGACACGCCAAGCGAGGGCAGTTTCACCTCCCAGGCAGACAGGGCCAGCTCGGCGCCATAAAAGGCCATGCCTGCGCCGAAGGCGGCCACCACCACATCGGAAATGCTGAAGAAGACCAGCTTTGTGCTGTCCGGCAGGAAGTAGAGCAGCACATCGAAACTGAGGTGATAGCCTTCGCGAATGCCGACGGCTGCCCCCAGAAAGATGAACCATCCCATGAGAATGACAGAAGCGGGCTCGCTCCATACCAGACTGTCATTCATAACGTAGCGCATGAAGACCTGGGCGGAGATGAAGGCGGTCATCAGCAGAAGCCCGGCTCCGGCCAGCCAAAGGGCTGACCTTGACACAAGGCGCATGACGCTTGCGGCGAACAGAAGGGGATTTTGCACGGGTGTTGCCTTTGACGCAGGGGCGTGAGAGGCGGAGCGCGGCTCAAGGCCGCGCTCCCCATTGGCATCAGTCGGTGGCGCGGATGCGGCTGACCAGATCTTTCAGCTTGTCGGACGTGACATGCTTTTCATAGACGCTGTCCATGGCTGCCATGAACGGCTCCTTGTCGATCTCGGTGATCACTTCCACACCGGCAGCCCGAACTTTTTCCTCAGAGGCTTTTTCGCGGGCGCTCCACATGTCGCGCATCACCGGCACAGAGTCCTTGGCCGCCTGTTTCACGGCAGCCTGATCTTCCGGGGACAGCTTGTCCCAGCTGGCTTTCGACATGACCAGCACTTCCGGTACGATCAAATGCTCATCCAGCGTATAGTAGCCGGCGACCTCATAGTGGCCGGAAGACTCGTAGGAGGGCCAGTTGTTCTCAGCCCCGTCAATGACGCCGGTCTGGATCGAGGAATAGACTTCGCCATAGGGCATCGGGGTCGCATTGGCGCCAAGGGCTGACATCATGTCGACAAAGATGTCGGACTGCATCACCCGGACCTTCATGCCGGAGAGGTCCTCGATCGACTTGATCGGTTTGACCCGGTTGTAGAAGCTGCGCGAGCCGCCGTCGTAAAAGGCCAGGCCCACATAGCCATGGGGCTCGAAGGCGGCCAGAATATCGTCACCGATGGGGCCGTCCATGACCGTGTGCATGTGGTCCACCCCTTTGAAGACATAAGGAAGGGAGACGACCTTGGTTTCTTCCACCAGGTTGTTGAAGGGGCCCATGGAGACGCGGTTCAGGTCGATGACACCGAACTTGGTCTGTTCGATGGTGTCTTTTTCCTGACCAAGCTGGGCGGAGTGGAACACTTCGATGCACAGGCGGCCGCTGGTTCTTTCTTCCAGCAATTTGCCCATATGTTTGACGGCTTCCACCGTCGGATAGCCGTCCGGATGGGTGTCGGACGATTTTAACGTGACCTCGCAGGCCAGAGCCGCCGTGCTGAGGGCGGCCGTGGCCAGAAGGGCTGTGGCAAGTGATTTCAGGACAGTCATGTTTTCCTCCCTGTGAATGGCTCCTCCTCAGAGCCGGTAGGCTTGTTTTGCAAGCCCGTAGGTGAGGTCGGCAGCGACCTCATAAGCCTCGTCCTCGTCCAACCTCCCAGTTGTCACGAGTGTGGCGAGGTAAGCGCAGTCGACCCGCCGGGCCACATCGTGGCGGGCGGGGATCGAGCAGAAAGCCCGGGTGTCGTCATTGAAGCCGACTGTGTTGTAGAACCCTGCGGTTTCTGTGGTCAGTTCCCGGAACCGGCGCATGCCTTCCGGGCTGTCGTGGAACCACCAGGCTGGGCCGAGCTTCAAGCTGGGATAGGCCCCGGCAAGCGGGGCGAGTTCGCGCGAATAGGACGTATCGTCCAGCGTGAACAGAATGATGCTGAGATTGGGTTCCAGGCCGACGGCGTCCAGAAGCGGTTTGAGAGCGGTCACATAGTTGGTCTGGACCGGGATATCGAAGCCCTTGTCCCGGCCATAGGCGGCCATGATGGCCTTGGAATGGTTGCGGAAGCTGCCGGGATGAATTTGCAGAACCAGAGAATCATCCAGGCTCATCCAGGCCATTTCGGTCAGCATTTGGCCGCGGAACGCATCGGCTTCTTCGGCTGAGCAGGTGCCTTGGAGCGCCTTCTGGAAGAGCCGGTCCGCATCGGCGGAAGACAGGTTCTCGGTGCGGGCTGATGGGTGACCGTGATCGGTGGATGTTGCGCCATGAGCCTTGAAGACGGCACGCCGGGTTCTATGGGCATTAAGATAGCCGCTGAATGTGGTAGCGTTTTCGCCGGTCAGGGCGCCAAACTGCTCCACATTTGCCGCAAAGCCCTCATAGTCCGGGTCCAGAACCGGATCGGGCCGGTAGGCAGTGACTACCCGGCCGCTCCAGACGTCGTCAGCGATCATTTTATGCCATTTCAGATCGTCCAGCGGAGACTCGGTTGTGGCGATGACTTCGATGTTGAAGCGCTCATAAAGGGCCCGAGGTCGGAATTCTGGCAGTTCCAGGCAGGCGGCAATATGGTCATAGGCCTCATCCGCGGTTTCGCTCGACAAGCGCCCTGACCAGCCGAACACCTCCTGAAAGGAATGCTCCAGCCACAGTCTCGATGGGGTCGCGCGGAACAGGTGGAAGTTCTCAGCAAACAGACGCCAGATCTTGCGGCTGTCCGTTTCCCGCCAACCGCCGTCCACACGGGGCACGCCGAGGGCGCTGAGTGCAATGCCCTGGGACTGCAGCATTCGGAAGACATAGTGATCTGGCACGACAAACAGCTGGGCGGGGTCCGGAAACGGCGCGTTTTCCGCATACCAGCGCGGATCCGTGTGACCGTGTGGGCTGATGATCGGTAAGCTTTTGATGCTGTCATAAAGCCGTCTTGCGACACCAAGGGCGCCCGGATCTGCCGGAAACAAGCGGTTTGGGGAAAGGCGGCCTTTCCCATCTCCAGTTGCTTTTATTGACTGTACCGGCACCCTATAGACTCCTACAGATCCATCAGGACTAGCTATGTTGTAGCTAGTAAACTGATATGCTAGTTTATTGGACGAGTCAATGGAGAGTCGATAGATGGCAGACAGCAGCGCTCTGAAAGCGCTTGAGCCGATCAAGATCCCGTCCGTGGCCGACACGGTGTTTGAAACGCTGCACCAGCAGATCCTGTCGCTGGAGCTGCCGCCGGGAACCAAAGTGTCCGAAGCAGAGGTCGCAAAGGCGCTGGGGGTCTCCCGGCAGCCAGTGCGCGATGCGTTTTTCCGGCTGTCCCAATTGGGTTTCCTGCTGATCCGCCCGCAACGGGCGACCGTGATTTCCAAGATTTCCGAAGAGGCCGTGTTAAGGGCGAAATTTGTCCGGATCGCCCTGGAGCATGCCTGCTGGACGGCCGCTATGGAGGTGATCACCGAGGCGCAAATCAGCGAGCTTGAAGATATTCTGGAGGATCAGAAAGAGGCCATCGCCGCCAATGACCAGAACCGGTTCCATGTGCTGGATGACGCCTTTCATCAGCAGATCTGTGCGATTGCAGGACATGACTATGTCTGGTCGCTGATCCGCGAACCCAAGGCGCATATGGACCGGGTGCGCTTCATCTCCCTGACCATCGGTGCTGCCCAAAGAGCCTATGATGACCATCTGGAGCTGATTGCCGCCCTCAGAAAGCGGCAAAAACCGTTATTGGAGGCGACCTTGAATGAGCATCTTGGCCGCATCGAACTCATCTTGCAGCAGATCCGCGCAGAAAAGCCGGATTATTTTCAGGGCTAAGCGCGCCGTGCTTCCTCAGGTTCGACTTTCGTTGCCGGACACCAAAGAGGTGACCGAAAAAGACAGAATGGCCTGACTGCGCAGGCACACGGCGGCCTTTAAGGGGGGGCGGGAGGTCCGGCCGGAAAGCCGACTGATCAGCCGGTCCCGGCAGAGCGCTGCAACAGGTCACGGTAGCGTGTCTGGCTGCCCAGAAGATGCTGGCGCATCTTCGCCCGGGCGGCCTCCGGATCGCATTCGGTAATGGCTCTTACAATCTCACAGTGTTCCCGGTCGAGAATGGCAATATAGGCCTTCAGCTCCGGGCCCTTCGTTGCCGTTTCGAGAGCACGGCGGGGAATCACGTTCGGTCCGACAAGCTCCAGAAACTCCCTGAACCGCGGATTGTTGGCAGCGTCCGCAATGGCTAGATGCAATTCGAAATCCATCTGGGAACTGGACTTGCCCTTCAAAAACAGTTCATGCAGCCCGTTGGAAATCTCGATGAGTTTTTCCAGCTGGGCCGGAGAGCGCCGCTGGGCGGCCAGCGCGGCGGCCTCGGTTTCCACGGCCATGCGCAATTCCAGCATTTCGATCATGGAGGAGATGCGCGCCGGTTCGATCTTCTGAAACGGTAAGGCCACTTTGCCCGAAGGGCTGCGCACAAAGACACCGGCACCCTGGCGGGATTCCAGCAGGCCGTCGGCGCGCAATGTGGCCACGGCTTCGCGGATCACCGTGCGGCTGACCGAAAACTCCTCCGTCAGACGGGCTTCGCTCGGCAGTTTGTCACCGACGGTGTAACGGCCGTCTTCAATCTGTCCCCGCAGCGCTTCACACACGGTGGTGGCCAAAGTCTTTTTGGTCGGTTCAGCTGTCTGGTATTTCATGCGTCGTCAGTGTCCCCAGGGCTGTCTATCTGTGTCTGAATTTGTATGATTTGTGTCCGATCTTGCCGTTAACCTAGAGCGACGACTCAGCGGAATCAACCGGTTTTCCAAGGCTTTTGAGGCAGGAGCGACTAATTTGAACAAGAGACAAGTTTTATTTTTGTATGATGAATTGTTGACATCATCATACAAGATGACGTATCTCCCCTGTTCAGCAACAAAGGGAAGGCAATGACTCCAGACCAGCTTAAAGACACGATTTCATCCGGCCTGCTGTCGTTTCCAGTGACGCATTTTCATGCGGACGGCTCCCTCAATCTCTCCAGCTATCAAAAGCAGATCGCCTGGTTGTCTGATTTCGAGGCCGCGGCCCTGTTTGCCGCTGGCGGCACCGGCGAGTTCTTCTCGCTGTCACCCGACGAAGTGGAGACGGTCGTGCGCTCCGCAAAGGAAGCGGCCGGGACCATGCCGATCATTTCCGGGTGCGGCTATGGTACAGAGCTGGCGAAGGATATTGCCCGCCGGGCCGAAAAGGCCGGCGCGGACGGACTTCTGCTTCTGCCGAATTACCTTATTACCGGGCCGCAGGAAGGCCTTTACCGGCATGTGCGCGATGTCTGTGCGGCGACCGGCCTCGGAGTTATGGTCTATAACCGGGACAATTGCGTGATCCGGACAGACACGTTGAAACGGCTGGCTGGTGATTGCCCCAACCTGATCGGTTTCAAGGACGGAACCGGCAAGGTGGATCTGGTGCGTGAGATTACGGCCACGCTTGGGGACAGGCTCTGTTACGTGGGCGGCATGCCCACCCATGAACTTTTTGCGGAAGCATTGTATGGGGCGGGGGTGACCACCTATTCCTCGGCGGTGTTCAATTTTGTGCCGGATCTGGCGGTGCGTTTCTTCAAGGCGCTGCGCGGCGGAGACCGGGCTTGCGTCCAGTCCATTCTTGAAGACTTCTTCTTTCCCTTCGCCCGCCTCAGAGACCGGCAGCCGGGCTACGCGGTTTCGGCGATCAAGGCGGGGGTGCGCCTTGCCGGATTTGATGCTGGTCCGGTGCGCGCACCGCTGACCGACCTGAGCTCTGACGAAATGGACATGCTGAAGGGGCTCATTGATACGGCAGCTAAAGCTGGCAAAGGCTGAGCTGACCAGCTTTTCGGCCGGGGACGCCCGCCGTCTGGCGCGTGCTGCGCACCTTTTATCTGGAAGTGAACCAAAGGGAGGAAATCATGAAAAAGACATTGAACGTTCTGCTGGCAGCGGCCTCGATTGGCCTGATGACCACGGCAGGAGCCCTGGCGGATTACCCGGAACGGGACATCCGCATGGTCGTGCCCTGGGGCGCGGGCGGCGGGACGGACGGGATTGTCCGTAAATTGTCGACCCTTGCCGAAGGCATTCTCGACACATCCATCTATGTGGAAAATATCGAAGGCGGCATCAGTGCCACCGGTGTGTCCGAAGTCATGAAGTCCAAGCCGGACGGCTATACGATCGGGGCACTCACCTATGACAGCGTGGTCACCGTGCCCTGGCAGGGACTGCTGCCCAGCTACAAGATGGACAAGCTGAAGCTGATCGCCCGCGTGACCAGCGAACCGGATGCCATCGTCGTTGATGCCAATGCGTCCTATGAAAGCGTGGGTGATCTGATTGCCGATGCCAAGGCGCATCCGGGCAAGGTGAAGGTTGCCATTCAAAACACCGGATCGCGCACCCATCTGGCGCTGCTCCAGCTTCAGGATGCCAAAGACGTCAAGTTCAACCTGATCGCCTATCCGGGCGGGGCTGCTCCGCAGAAGGAAGCGATCTTGAACAATGAGGTGGACGTGGCGGCCACCAGCCTGGGTGATTTTGCCTCGCTTATCCAAAGTGGCGATGCAAGGGGGCTGATGGAGTTCTCCGGAGCCCGCAATCCGACCTATCCGGATGTGCCGACGGCGGCCGATGAGGGCCTGGATATCCGGGTGGGCAGCTTCATTGTCCTGGCCGCACCGGCCGGAACGCCGGACAATGTGGTCGAAAAGATCGAAGCGGCCTACAAGCAGGCGCTGGAAAGCGACGAATTCCAGACCTGGGTGTCCAATGTGGGCGTCACTCCGGACTGGATCGGCACGGCCGATGTGACTGCCTGGGCCAACGAGACGTCCAAAACCCTGTTCAAGCAGATGGATGACCTCGTCGAAAAAGGCGTCATCTCCAAGTAAGACCCCTCTTGGGATGGGGCGCCGGCCCGGAAAGCCGGTGCCCCATTTGTCCATGAACAGGCGAGCAAATGTCTGACTTTTCGCAAAAGCTGGCGCGTGTCGGGTTTCCGGTGTTTCTGCTTGTGCTGACCACGGTGTATCTGACTGCCGCCTTTCAGATCCGGGTGCCCTTTGACGAAGGCTTGGCGGGCCCCCGGTTCTTGCCGGTTGTGGCCTCGGTGGCGATGTATCTGGCGCTGTTGAGAATTGTGTGGCGGGACAGCCGTGAAGCTGTGAAGGGAGAGCCTATGGCGGCACTGATGGCTCCGGCCCAGGTCGTGTTTGCAACAGCGCTCTATGTGGCGCTGTTCCAGCCGCTCGGCTACCCGCTGGCAACATTTCTGTTCGCGCTCAGCCTTTTCTGGGTGTTCCGTTTCGAATGCGGCCGCCTCCTGCGGATGGCGGCCTATGCTGTGGCGGTCACTCTTGTCTTCTACGGGCTGTTCGGCTTTGCCTTCAACATCCGCCTGCCAATGCTGCCCGGAGGGGTCTAGTGGACTTTTTCTTTGATCTCCTGCAAGGCTTCGCGGCGCTTGCTCGGCCTGATGTGTTCGGTTTCATGGTGCTCGGCTTTTTCATCGGTGCCTTTTTCGGGGCCATGCCGGGCCTGACCTCTGTGCTGGCCATCGCCCTGCTTTTGCCGATCACCTACAGCATCGATGTGGTTCCGGCGCTGGTGATGTGTGCGTCCATCTTCATGTCCGGCATGTATGCGGGCAGCATCACGGCCACCACGATCAATATTCCCGGCGCTCCCTCTTCAATGATGACGGCGCGGGAAGGCAATCAGCTGATGAAACGGGGCCAGGGGGCGAACGCACTTGGCCATGCGGCGCTCGGCTCCATGATTGGCGGCTCGGTCGGAGCGCTTCTGCTCATGGGCCTGATGCCGCTCGCCGCCAAGGCGTCGCTTCTGATCCAGACGCCGGGCAAGTTCTCCCTGGTTTTGTTCGCGCTCATTGTGATCGTGATCGTCGAAAAGGCGGACATCTGCAAAGGCATTGTGGCCACTATGCTCGGGGTCATGATTGCGACCATCGGGATAGATGTGATGCAGCCGGTGCCGCGCTTTTCGTTCGGGACAGAAACTCTGGTGGAAGGCATCGACATGATGCCGATCATCATCGGGACATTTGCGATCTGCGAGGTGCTGGTGCAGGCCCAGCTCCATGCCTCGGCCGTGCAGGCCAAGACTCTGGAAGCTGCGGCCAGGATCCGCCGCCGGGATTTCCTGCCGAAATGGTCGGAAATCCGCGAGATTGGCCTGTTCACCTATGTTAAAAGCGCCCTGATCGGCTATGGCATCGGCATTCTGCCGGGCGCAGGTGGTTCCATGGCGGCCTTTGTGGCCTATGCGGATGCCAAGCGCGGCTCCAGAAGGCCTCAGGAGTTTGGCAAGGGCAGCCGGACGGGCATTGCGGCAGCGGAAAGCGCCAACAACTCCATGTGCGGCGGGGCTTTTGTGCCCATGCTCATGTTCGGCATCCCCGGCGATCCGACAACGGCCGTCGTGCTGGGGGTTCTGGTCATCAACGGCCTGCAGCCTGGCCCGCGCCTTCTGGAGAACCAGGTGGATCTGATTGCGCCCATGTTCGCCTCGCTCCTGTTGAGCGCCCTGATCCTGATCCCGCTGACCCTGTTCCTGCTGGGGCCCTGGTTCGTGCGGATCGTTTCCATTCCCCGCGGGCTTTTGTATGCGTCCATCGCGGTCGTGGCCCTG
Source organism: Roseibium sp. AWQ4_254 (assembly GCF_056161025.1). Lineage (NCBI taxonomy): Bacteria > Pseudomonadati > Pseudomonadota > Alphaproteobacteria > Hyphomicrobiales > Stappiaceae > Roseibium > Roseibium sp. AWQ4_254. Next base: position 56,576 of record NZ_JBSWYH010000027.1, on the reverse strand, counting down.
GTGGGCAGCTACGTGGCCACCTTCTCGGTGTTTCAGATGGCGCTTGCGGTGGTATTCGGCATTCTTGCCTTCTTCATGCGCAAGAACGGATACCCGACGGTTTCGCTGCTGCTGGGCTTCATTCTGGGACCGGATCTGGAACAGTATCTGCGCCGGTCCCTTGCGCTCAATGACAACAATCCTATGGTGTTTCTCACCAGTCCGGACAGCCTGTTTTTCCTGGTGCTGGCGGCTGTCTTCTTCTACGTCATGGTTCTGAAGGGATCTTCAGGCAAGGCCGGAGATCCGGAGCAAGACCGTCTGGCGGAGTGATACCAATTTGATCAGATAGGTCTTTGTCAGGTCAGGTTGAGATCAGCTGACCGGCTTTGTACACGGCGCCGTCAACAATCCTTTTCGTCAAAACCAAAGACCACGCCTTCTCGGGTGGAAAGGCGTGGTCTTGTCGCGGGGCAGCCTTTTTGAAACTGGAGCCAAGGAGGCATGGCGCCAAGGCTACCGCCTTGGGAGCGCGGGTCCCTAGAATTTCTTGGCCACGTTGAACCAGAACGTATCGCCCTGGGAGCGGTTCTGTGTGACCACGTCATGCTGCCAGGAGCCGCTCAGCTCAAATCCGGGGTTGAAGGAATAGCTCAGCGACGGGCCAATGGCGAAGGCCATGCCGCGGTTGCCATCGTCCGAAACCCTCGGGCCGCTGTCATCCGTCAGCTGCTGCAGGTAATAGCCAACCGCGCCAAGGCGCCATTTGTCGATGTTCCAGCCAACCGCATAGTCAACCACCAATTCCGTTCCGGAGGTGTAGTCGGTGTCATGGTTTTCGGTGTTGAAAATCAGCCGGGCAGTGGTGCCTAATTCCAAGCCCTTCGGGTCCTTGTAGTGATAGCCAATGGTCGGCTGGAAAGACCAGTGGTTCAGGCCGATATTGATTGCATCATCGGCGCTGTATTTGCCGGTCGGGCCGGCAATATCGAGGCCGGCGAGAAAGGCGTGTTTTCCCTTTGTGTGCCAGGCGAGGCCAATCGTGCCGGAAATGTCGGCAAGTCCCAGTTGGGTGTCCGAGGCCACCGGAATGGTCAGATCGAGATGAACAACCGGAATGACGAGCTGGGTCCAGAGCTTGGCGCCTGCAATCTCCACCGGGCTTACATACAAGAACCGCATGGTTTCTGCGACGGATTGAACCTCAAAGGGGATCGGCCGCTCGTTGCCGTCGGCATCATTGGTCCGGTCGGCGTTGAAATAGCTGGTCTGTGACAGGAAGTAGAGACCGGGGAAGGGCGGCACACCTCCGGCAAAAAACTGGGCGGAACCGGGCGAATACTGGGTGTTGCCGTTTTCTGCTGCCCAAGCGCCCGATATGGCGGTTCCTGAAAGAGCCGCACACAGAAGCACTCCGCTCACTTTAGATTTCAAATGCATTCCATCCTCCTCACATGGACCTGAAAGGTCCTTTGGGACCTTTTGGGGTGCACGCCTCCCGTCAGCGCCCTCGACACAAGGGAACAGCAACGGTTTTCCAGTCTGGGAACACACGACTTCCCTCCGGCCGGCTCTTCCGCCGTCCGCGGCCTGCCGGTCTTGCCGGCGGCGTGGTGATGTCGATAAACCCTCCCGCTCGGGATCCGGGACAGGAACTGTCTCGAAGATCCCAGATTTCGCTGGCCCAATTCCTCCTGGAGCACGATGCGAACACCCGGAAATATACGTAGAATATGCAATACTATCTGTAAAATTACGATTTCAAATGAATGGTATTCATTTTTGAAATACCTGTTTGGGTGTCCTTTTTCATAAAACAAGCGCGGCGATTTCGCATCCGGACCTGAGGAAGACGATGACATGACGCCTTCCAGAGCCAGTCTTTGACCGTCGACTGCATCCGGGAGGCTGATGACTTGCTGGCTGATGACTTGCGGGCCGGGCAGGCGCGCTGGTAAAATTCACGTAACTGTAACGTGTTTACATGTTGTTTTGGCGTATCACGGAAAAAGACGCATCTAGAAGCAGACGCGGTCCGGCCCTGCCCGAGTGGCAGACGCCCGGACAATGCCCCGGATCGAGAGACGAATATGCCTGCCTACAAGCCCCCTTTCATAGCACCTTCCGAGATCACCCCGCACAGCGTCTATGTGAACCGGAGGGCCCTGCTTCTGGGCGGGGCTGCAGCGGCGGCGGCCCTTGCGGCCGGGCCGGTGCTGGCTGAGGGGCTGCGCAAACAGGGCGAGGCGCTGACAACGGTTGCCGGGCCTTTTCCAGCGCCCGAAGACAAGGTGACGCCTTTCAAGGACGTCACCAATTACAACAATTTCTATGAATTCGGCACGTCCAAGACAGACCCGGCAAACTACTCGTCGGCGTTCAAGCCGTATCCTTGGACTTTCCGGATCGATGGCATGGTCAAGGCCGAAAAGACCATCGACATTGACACACTCTTGACCAAGTTCCCGCTGGAAGACCGGGTCTACCGGATGCGCTGCGTGGAAGCCTGGTCAATGGTGATCCCCTGGGTCGGTATTCCGCTGAAGTCCATTCTCGATCTGGCAGAACCGCTCGGGTCGGTGAAATATGTCGCCTTTGAAGGGGTGGTTCGCCCGGAGGAAATGCCAGGCCAGCGCGGTTTCGGACAGGCTTTGTCCTGGCCTTACCGGGAGGGTCTGCGTCTTGATGAGGCAAATCACCCGCTGACAATCATGGCGCTTGGTCTTTATGGCAAAACGCTCTTGAACCAGAATGGCGCGCCGATGCGTCTGGTGGTGCCCTGGAAATATGGCTTCAAGGGCATCAAGTCGATCACGAAGATCACGTTGACGGACAAGATGCCGGAGACCAGCTGGAACGATGCGGCGCCCAATGAATACGGCTTCTATGCCAATGTGAACCCGAATGTGCCGCATCCGCGCTGGAGCCAGGCCAGCGAGCGGCGGATTGGCACGGGCGGTGGCCTCTTCAACAGCGGGGAGCGGATCCCAACCCTGATGTTCAACGGGTATGGGGACGAGGTGGCCGGTCTTTATGCGGGGCTGGATCTGAAAGCGAATTTCTGAGGCGTCCATGAGCATCCTGCAACCGGCTCAGCCTGTCTGGTGGCGCAGCCTATGGCGCCCGGCATCTGTCTGGGCTCTTTATGCCGCCGGACTGCTTCCGGCCCTGTGGTATTTCTATCTGGGCGTGACCAACAATCTGGGCGTTGATCCGGTCAAGACTTTTGAACATGTGCTGGGCGTGTGGGCCTTGAGGTTCCTGCTGCTCAGCCTGTGCATCACTCCGGTCCGGGATCTGGCCAGGATCAATCTTCTGCGCTACCGGCGGGCTCTCGGGCTGCTCGCTTTCTATTATGTCTGCTTCCATTTTCTGGTCTATGCGGGGCTCGACCAGCAACTGGTCCTGACAGCGGTCTGGCAGGACATCATCAAGCGTCCCTTTATTACTTTCGGTATGGCTGCCTTTGTTCTGCTGATGCCGCTGGCGGCAACGTCAAACGCCTTTTCGGTCCGCAAACTGGGCCGGGCGTGGCAGAAGCTGCACCGGCTGGCCTATGCCGCGGCCGGGCTCGGGGCGCTGCACTTCTTCATGGCGCGCAAGGTGACAGATCCTGAAATCACCTTCTATGTGGCTGTGACCCTTTTGCTGCTTGGCTACCGTCTGGTGCGGTCCAGACTTCTGGCGTGGCGGCAAGGACGGTAGCCCCGCCATCTCTTTGACCATGGTGCGTTCCAGGTGATTTGCATATTAAGCAAGACCCTCCTCGAAACCGGTCACGGCCTGCCCTGGAGGAAATCCTGACCGGCGGCCAGAGCCTTTCCGCTCGGCGCAACGCCTGGGATAGGCTTCCGCGGAAAGCTGCGCAGTCCGTGCTGCGTCAGCTTCCGTCAGTGGTTTGGGTCTCTTCAAACAGTTTTTCTGCAGCTTCCCGGACCTGTTCTCTGACCCAGGCCAGGGCAGGGTCCCGTGTGCGGTAGCTGTGCCACTGCATCGACTGTTCAAGAGCGGGAATGTCAACAGGCGGTATTGCGGTTTTCAGACCGCCCTGTTTGACGGCCTGTTCGGCCAGTTTGCTCTGGAGCAGCGCAACCCGGTTGGTGCCGCGGATCAGAAGCGGCAAGGACCAGAAGGAGAAGGTTGTCACCTCCGCCTTGATCGTCATGCCCTGTTGCTTGCAGGCCCTTTGGGCAAAGCTGATCCCGCCGCCGGGAGGCTGCATCACCACATGTCCGGCTGCCAGAAACGCCTTGCGGCTGATTTTGCCGTTCTTCAACGGCATACTCTCACTGACCATGCACAGGAACGGGTCTTCGAACAGCTGCTCGCTGGGGTGGTTGGTGGAACAGAAAATGGACGGGGCAATCAGAAGATCGGCTTCGCCCCGTTCCAGAAGCAGGTGCGGATAGTTTTGCTGGGGAGTGAAATTGATCTGCAGTCCCGGAGCCCGGTTGGCCACCTGCCGCAAAAAGACCGGCATCAGGGTGTTGAGCGTATAATCGGAGACGACAAGATTGACGCTTCGTGTGGAGGTCTCCGGCACAAAGGACGGGGTTGCCACGACAGCCGCATCGATCCGCACGATAATATCCCGCAATGGCTGCTCAAGAGATACGGCTAGGGGGGACAGCTCCATGCTTCGGCCCACCTGGATCAGTAGTGGGTCGTCGAAATAGTCCCGCAACCGTCCGAGGGCGTTGCTCATGGCCGACTGGGTGATGAACATCTCTTCGGCCGCCCGGCTCACATTGCGCACCCGGATCAGGGTGTCCAGGGCCGCCAGCAGATTGAGATCAAGATTCTTGAATCGCATCTTTCCCCTCCCAAGGCATGAATCCCGTAAATACAAATCATTGATTAAAGCAATTTTGTAAACATGTCGTTTGTTACTATCTGTCTTTTCAGGGGAGGAAATCGAAACGTATTTCCAAAAATGCGTTCCGATTGGTCTCCCCTTTTGCGAATGCCCGGCGAAGAGGCACCCCAAAGGAGACCAGATGTTCAAGTATTTCCCAACCAACTATCCGTGGAACCTGTCCGTCGATCTGTCGATCGAAATGGGCGCGCGAATAGGCGAGATTGAGGAAATGTGTGCGCCTCTTCAGGAGGCCGCCAAGGCCCGTGATGCGGCTGGAACACAGGCTTTCCGCGAAACCTGGATCACCATGGCCGACAAGCTGGTCGGCCTTGCGGAAGATGACGAGGCCAGGGGACGGATGATCTCCGCCGGAGACAAGCTGGTGCGCGCCGCCAATTACATGCTGACCGCCGAGCGCCTGCAGGCGCATGGGTCCGAAGGACGTGTCGCGCTTTACAAAAGGTTTCTGGCGACCTTTGAAAAAGGTCTCGCCCTGTCGGGGGCCAAGGCGCGCCGGGTTGAAATTCCCTATGAAGGTACGCACCTGTCAGCGCTCTATGTGCCGGCGGACGGTGTTGAGGGGCCGGCGCCCATTCTGGTCCAGGTCAACGGCTTGGACAGCACCAAGGAAATGAAATACCTGGTCGGCCTGCCGGCTTGGCTGGCCGCCCGGGGCGTTGCCTCTCTGGTGGTCGACCAGCCGGGAACGGGCGAAGCCCTCAGGCTTCATGATCTGCACGCCCGCTATGACAGTGAGCATTGGGCGAGCCGGGTGGTCGATTGGCTGGAAGACCAGCCGTTTGCCGATCCGAAGCGTATCGGCATGGAAGGGGTGTCCCTGGGCGGCTATTACTGCCCGCGTGCGGTCGCCTTTGAACCCCGTTTTGCCTGCGGTGTTGTCTGGGGCGCCAATCATGACTGGCGCGATGTTCAGAAAAAGCGTCTCGCCAAGGAAGGCAATTTCCCCGTGCCCCATTACTGGGAGCATGTGCGCTGGGTCTGGGGCGCCAAGGACATGGATGCGTTCCTGAAGATCGCCGAACAGGTGCATCTGCACGGCATTCTGGATCGGGTCAAGGTTCCCTTCCTTGTCACCCATGGTGAAAAAGACAGCCAGATCCCCGTTCAATGGGCGCAGGAAACCTATGACCAGCTGGTCAACAGCCCGAACCGGGAGCTGAAAGTGTTCGATGCCCGCACCGGCGGCGTTCAGCATTCCAGCTTCGACAATTCAGCAAATGCGGGAGCCTATATTGCTGATTGGGTCGCAGAGGTTCTGGGCGGACGCACGGCAGTTACAACTTAAAAGAAGCCTGGCCGGATCCGGCCGGGACCTGGGAGACGAGAGTATGAATATCATCGGTCCTGATTTTCTGGTGTTCGGCGTCGACGATGTTGCCGCGTCAGGCGCCTATCTGACCGATTTCGGCCTTAAGCCGGTCGATGTCGATGAGACGGGTGGGCTCTTTGAGGCGCTGGACGGAACGGGGGTTATCCTCCGGGCGAAGGACGACCCGTCTCTTCCACCGCCGCTGCCGACCGCAAATTTGCTGCGTCAGCAGGTTTATGGTGTTCAGTCCGCCGATGACCTGGAGGCTATTGAGGCGGAGCTGTCCAAGGACCGCCGGGTGACCAGGCTTGCAGACGGATCGCTGGAAACGAAGGATGACCACGGATTTGAACTGAAATTCCAGGTCACGATCCGGCGGGAGCTGACGATGCCGGCGGAAAAGATCAATGCGCCGGGCGCGCCTGCGCAGCGCATGCCGAACGAAATCGGTGTGTGGGAAGAAATGCCGGCTACGCCGCGCACCCTCAGCCATGTGGTCCTGTTCGTGCCCGATATCGACATTGCAACCGGGTTCTACTGCAACCGTCTCGGATTTGTGGTGACGGACATTCTCACCGGGGCCGGTCCTTTCCTGCGCCCGAAGGCAAACGCGGACCATCACACGCTCTTCTTCATCCGCACGCCGGAATACATGAAGGGATGTGAACATCTTGCCTTCCATATGGGCGGACCGACCGAACTCATGGTGGCCGGCACCCGGTTTGTGAAAAAGGGATACCAGAGCTTCTGGGGCCCGGGTCGCCACAAGTTCGGATCCAACTGGTTCTGGTATTTCAACAGCCCGCTTGGCTGCCACTTCGAATATGACGCGGACATGGACAAGCATGACGACACCTGGGTGGCCCGTGAGGCGCCCCATGGCGCCGAAGCTTCCCAGATCATTCTGTTTGAGACGCGGGAAAAATGGGCGCCGGGCGGCGGTCCGCCCCCAGGCAAGGAAGGCTGAGCAAACTTGGGGTCATTGAAGGCAGACAGGTTCCCGGCAAGAGGGGCTAACGTGCCTGGCCGATCCTGATGCCCAAGCACAGCGGAACGAGACGGCAAACGGAGACGGGAATGTTGACAGACGAAGACATGCCAGCCCCCGTTCCGCCTGATCAGACCGGCCCTTGCAAGGGCGGGACGGAACGTGTCCGGCTCTGTTCTGGCCGAGAGATCGGCGAAGGCGAAGCCCGCGGGTTCGGCCCGTTGGAAGGCTTTGACCGGAAGGTCATCTTGCTGCGCAAAAACGGTGTTCTTCACGCGTGGCTTGATGCCTGTCCGCATTATTCGAGCGGCACGCCGATGGCCTGGAAAACCGATGCATATTTGAATGGCGGCGGGACCCATGTCGCCTGCCATTCCCACGGGGCGCTTTTCGAAATGGACACGGGCAAATGCGTTCTGGGGCCATGCCTCGGACAATCCCTGACCCGGGTCAAGATTACGGTGACGGAAGAAGACAGCGTCTTTGCCGAGGTCACCGGCTAGGAGGAAGAAATGAGCAAAAGCATCCAGAAGGTGCTGATCATTGGTGGCGGGTTCTCCGGCATGACAGCGGCCTTGCAGCTGTCGCGTCAGGGGTTTGAGGTCGATCTTGTGGAGATAGACGCAGGCTGGCGCTCCTATGGGGCAGGGATCAGCCTGCACGGCTCCACCTTGCGGGTCATACAGCAGCTCGGCCTGCTCGATCAGTTCATGGAAGCCGGTTATGCCTCTGACGATGTGGAGATGCGGGGCCCGGATGACAGCGTGGTGGCCCGCATTCCGACACCGCGCGTTGCCGGACCCGACATTCCGGGCGGTGGTGCCATCATGCGTCCGGCGCTGGCCAGGATCATGTCTGATGCCGTGCGCGCCTCGGCCACACATGTTCGGTTGGGGCTTACCTTTTCGAAGATTGTTGACACTGATGCCGGCGTATCGGTGACCTTCACCGACGGCACACACGGGCTCTATGACCTTGTAATCGGTGCGGACGGTCTGAATTCGTCCTTACGTAAGACCTGTTTCCCGGATGCTCCGGAGCCTGAATTCATCGGCCAGTCGGTCTGGCGGGCGGTTTTGCCGCGCCCGGAAGGAGTGGATACCATCACCATGTGGATGGGTCCAAAGCTCAAGGTTGGCGTCAATCTGGTGTCAAAGGATCAGGTCTATCTTTTCCTGACCGAAGACCGGATGACGAATGATCACGTGCCACCGGAAACCTTCGTGGAAAGCCTGCGGGCTCTGCTCAGACGGTTCCCGTCTCCGACCATCCAGAAGATCTCAGATCAACTTGGCGAGGACAACCAGATCATCTATCGGCCGCTGGAACATCTGCTTCTGCCGAGGCCCTGGTTCCGGGGGCGGGTGGTTCTAATTGGCGATGCGGTGCATGCCACCACACCCCATCTGGCGGCTGGAGCTTGTATCGGCATTGAGGATGCCGTGGTGCTGACAGAGGAACTTGTCCGGAATGAGGGGCTGGAATCGGCCTTGACTGCCTTTCAGGACCGGCGCTGGGAGCGCTGCCGGATGGTGGTCGAAAATTCCGGTCAGCTGGCCGAGATCGAGATCAAAAACGGGGACCGCCAGCAGCATGCGGCGATCATGCAGGCGTCCATGAAGACCCTGTCCCAGGCGATCTGATCCTTTGGCCTGACCGTCCCGGAGGACGAGACGGGCGGCAGGCAAATGACACATATGAGGAGGGAATATGTCGAAGAAAGAATTCGGCGTAGCCGCCATGGCTGCGCTCGTGGTTGGCCATTGCGCCGGTATGCTGGATCTGGTGGCCCTGCCCGTGTGGGTCGGAGCCCTGGTGGAACGCTATGGATTCAGCCCGCAGGAGAGCGGCGCGCTGGCCACGCTCTTCCTTTTGGGGGCAGTTGCCGCCAGCCTTGTTCTGGCCCCGCGGTTCAACCAGCTGAACCAGCGCCTCGTGGCCACAATGGGCTTTGCCCTGTCTGCGGCCGCCTTCCTTATCACCTCCACCCAGTCCAGCTTTGTGCCTCTGGCCGTCCTTCACCTGATTGCCGGTCTGTCGGCAGGCTCGGCGCTGTCCATGGTGCATGGCACGATGGGTCATTCGGGCAATCCGCACCGGCTGTTCGCGGCTGCGGGCATGGCGCTTGGCCTCTTTGCCATCATCTTGCTGGCGGCGCTGCCGCAGCTGCTGATTGCTCAGGGCGGTCCGGTGATGTTTGAGGTGTTCGGTGGCGTCATGGTTCTGGCCGCGCTCGCCTCTGCCGTTCTGTTCCGCAATCCGGGACAGGTGGAAGAGCAGGCCAAGACCCCCTTTAGCAAGGCTACCTGGTTTACCATTTTGGGCATCAGCATCATGACCTTCAACCAGGCCATGGTGTTCTCCTTCGTGGAAGTGATCGGCAAGGCCAGAGGTTTTGAGACCCAGCTGGTGCTGGGCGTTCTGATTGCGCTCGGCTTCATCAACTTCCTGATCCCGGCGCCGCTGGCCACTTTTTTACAAAACCGGGTGTCCGCCACGCGGGTCACCCAGATAGGCCCCGCCATTCAGGCGGTTCTTGCGCTCGGAGTTACCACGGCCACCATCGCGCCGCTCTGGGCCCCCTCTGCAGCTTTTTTTGTGGCGATCCAGATCTTTACGCACACGTTCGCCTTCGGCCTTCTGGCACGGCTTGATCCGTCGGGCCGGGCAGTTGCAGCCACTCCGGCCATGCTCATGATCGGCGCTGCGCTGGGGCCGATTGCCGGTGGTGTTCTGGGCGAAAATTTCGGCTTCCACACGCTCGGCATTGCCGCCGTGCTGGTGGCGGTCCTGTCGATCACCTTGTTTACAAAGGCTAGAAACGCATGACTGAGTTTCCCCCCATCACCCGCATTGTCACCGGCCATGGGGAGGATGGCCGGTCAATCCTGACCGACGTCGGACCTCTAGCGACCGTCAGTGAAATCAAGGCCATACCGGGCACCGTCTTTCATGAGGTCTGGGCGACCGGAGCAACGCCAGCGCCCATCGGGCCGGACGGAGCGGACCCGGCCGCCGGGGCGATCACTTTGCCGCCACCGGCCGGAGGCACCCGTATCCGGTTTGTCGACATTCCTCCGGATACGGAAGAGTTCCTGAAATCCGGCTCGAAGCAGGTGGGCGATGCCTTTGCGCAGATCGGCGACAGCAACGCCTCGACCGTCAAGACAGATTCCCCCCATCCCCTGATGCACCGGACCGAATCCATTGACTATGGCATCGTGATCGAAGGGGAACTGACCCTTGTGGTGGATGACGGCGAGGTGGTTCTCACACCCGGTTCCGTGGTCGTTCAGCGGGGCACCAATCATGCCTGGGCCAACCGCTCCGGCAAACTGTGCCGGATGCTGTTTGTGCTTGTGTCCGGAGAATACGAACCGGCCCTGTCCCAAATCCTGTTGGACCGGGACAACGGTCAGTCTCCTGCGGATCAGGAAGGGACCCAGGCATGAAACTTGCCACCTATCATGACGGCAGCCGCGACGGCCAGCTCTGGGTTGTCTCAAGGGATGCCACACAAGCTGTGGCCGCAACTGGCATCGCTGCCACGCTGCTGGAAGCGATCGAGGCCTGGGACGACACCGCGCCCCGTCTGGATGCGCTATATGCGCGGCTGAACGTGGGTGAAGAACCGTTTGCGACTGCCTTTGAGCCGGAGCGCTGCCTGGCCCCCATGCCACGGGCGCCGCAATGGCTGGATGCCTCGGCGTTTCTCAATCACGGGCGGCTGATGGACAAGGCGTTCGACAATCCGCCCAACCCGGATTTTGAGACCATTCCGCTGGTTTATCAGGGCGCGAGCGATGATTTTCGCGGGCCGTTGGCCCCGGTCGAGTTTCCCGATGAAGCGCTGTTCATCGATATGGAAGGCGAATTCGGCGTGATCGTCGGCGATGTGCCGATGGGCGCGTCGGCGCAGGACGCGCTCGATCAGGTGAAGCTGCTGGTTCAAATCAATGACTGGTCGCTGCGCTCTGTTGGCCCGCGCGAAATGCGGGCCGGATTCGGGTTTCTGCAGGCCAAGCCGTCCTCTAGCTTTGCCCCGATTGCCATCACGCCGGACGAGATCGGAGACTGCTGGCAGGAGGGCCGGGTCGGCCTGACCCTGCATGTGGAGGTCAATGGCCGGGAAGTCGGCCGCGCCCATGGCCGGGAGATGCATTTTTCCTTTGGCGAGCTGATTGCCCATTGCGTCCGGACCCGCCGCCTGAGCGCGGGCACGATTGTCGGATCGGGAACCGTGTCCAACGAGGCCCGCTCGGCCGGGTCGTCCTGTATCTCGGAGATCCGGGTGATTGAGCTTTTGGACGAGGGCAGTCCCAAGACCCCTTTCCTGAGTTTCGGCGACACCGTGCGCATGGAAGGTCGGTTGCCGGATGGCTCGGCGCCCTTCGGGGTGATCGACCAGAAAGTGGTGCAAAACTGATGCGTGTCCTGGTGACCGGAGCGGATGGATTTGTCGGGCAGGCTTTGGCGCAGCGTCTTGCGGACAACTGGCCGGATCTCACACATCTCGTTCTGTGTGACAGGGGCTTTCAGGCGAAGGGACCGGCAGGGGCGGAATGCCGGGAAGGGGATCTTGCCGATCCGGCCTTCCGGGACAGCCTGTTCGATCCGGCGCCGGATCTGGTCTTTCATCTGGCCAGCGTGCCCGGCAGCCTTGCCGAACGCAAAGCGGAAACAGGCTACGCCATCAATCTGACGGCCTCGCTGGCGCTGGCCAGACTGGCTGCGGCGCGGCGCCCGGGAACCCGGTTCGTGTTTGCGTCTTCCATCGCGGTTTATGGAGACCTGGGCACGGAACCCGTTACGGCGGCCACACGGCCGCAACCGGTTCTCAGCTATGGCGCACACAAGTTGATGACCGAGATCCAGCTGACCGACCAGACCCGGCGCGGTGATCTTTCGGCGATCAGCCTGCGTCTGCCGGGCATTGTCGCCCGGCCCGCAGCCGAAAGCGGGCACGGCTCGGCCTTCATGAGCCAGATCTTTCATCATATTGCGCAGAACCGGTCTTATAACTGTCCGGTGCCGGGCGAGAGTTCCTGCTGGTGGATGTCCCGCAGCGCTGCCGTCGGCAATCTGATCCATGCAGCCGGGTTCGATACTCTGCCCGGAACGGTCGTTCAGATTCCGGTTCTGCAGGCAACTGTTGCAGAGGTGGCCCGGGCCATCTCCAGGGTCTGCGGCCATGCTCCGGATATCCGCTGGGGCGATGACAGCCACCTTCAACGCCTGTTTGGCGCCATGCCTTCGCTGGACGCCACACCGGCGCATTCTTCCGGGTTCTGGTGTGACCGGGATCCGATTTCCCTGGCCAAGGCCATTCTTGCCACCGGAGTTTCATCATGAAAATCCTCGATCTCTCCGTCGCAATTGAAAATGACATTCCTGCCGATCCACCCGGTCTCGGACCGCAGATCACCTATACGGCCCATGAAGAAGGGTCGGAAGAAGTGCTCCGCTTCTTTCCTGGCCTCGACATTGCCGATGTTCCAGGCGGCGAGGGCTGGGCGGTTGAACAGCTCAACCTGACCGCCCATGCGGGCACCCATCTGGACGCTCCCTGGCATTTTGCATCCACCATGAACAACGGTGAGCGGGCCTGGACCATTGACGAAGTTCCGCTGGACTGGTGCATCCGGCCCGGTGTCAAGCTGGACCTGCGCCATCTGGACGATGGCTATGTTGCCACTGCCGCAGATCTTCAGGAGGCGGTGGCCGCCACCGGGCACACGCTGCAGCCGTTTGACATTGTTCTGGTCAACACAGCTGCGGGGGCCGCCTATGGCCAGCCGCAGTTTCTCGGCAAGGGCTGCGGCATCGGGCGCGAAGCCACGCTCTGGCTGATGGATCAGGGCGTCAAAATCGCCGGAACCGATGCCTGGTCCTGGGATGCGCCGTTTCCGGTCACGGCCAAACGCTTTGCCGAAACCAAGGATGCGGGCCTGATCTGGGAAGGTCACAAGGCCGCACGGGAAGGCATATTCATGCATATGGAAAAGCTCACCCGACTGGATGAGCTGCCAGGCAGCGGTTTCACAGTGTCCTGCCTGCCGGTCAAGATCCGGGGCGGCTCGGCCGGCTGGTGCCGGGCCATTGCCATGCTGGACAGCTGACGGCCCGGCCGTCACGAGCGTCTGGCCTGCAAGTGTTCATACCAACCTCACCAAATAAAAACCTATCCAACAGGTTCTTATTTGGTGAGGCTGGCCGTTAGTGTGCAACGAGTATCAGTTTGGGCCGATCATCTTTTCCGGCCGCACCAGCGCATCGAATTCGTCTTCGCTTACATAGCCAAGTTTCAAAGCTTCCTCACGCAAAGACGTGCCGTTCTTGTGGGCGGTCTTGGCGATCTCAGTTGCCTTGTCATACCCGATGGCCGGGGCAAGGGCTGTCACCAGCATCAAGGAGCGTTCCATCAGGGTCTTGATGTTGTCCTCATTCGCCGTGATGCCGGACACGCACCGGTCGGCGAAGCTGCGGCTGGCATCGGCCAGAAGCTTGATGGATTGCAGCATAGCGTAGGCCATGACCGGCTTATAGACATTCAGCTCAAAATGGCCCTGGCTTCCGGCAAAGGAGATCGTGGTCTGGTTGCCGAAGACCTGCGCACAGACCATGGTCATGGCTTCACACTGGGTTGGGTTGACCTTGCCCGGCATGATCGAGGAGCCGGGCTCGTTTTCCGGCAGGGACAACTCCCCAAGGCCAGACCGGGGGCCGGAGCCGAGCAGGCGGATGTCATTGGCGATTTTGAACAGAGACGCGGCCACCGTGTTCAGCGCGCCATGGGCGTAGACATAGGCGTCATGAGCCGCAAGAGCCTCGAATTTGTTTGGCGCGGTGCGGAAGGGCAGACCGGTGATCCTGGCAACTTCTGCTGCAAAATCTTCGGCAAAGCCTGCCTTGGTGTTGAGGCCGGTGCCGACAGCCGTGCCACCCTGGGCCAAATCGTAAAGACCATCTGAGGCTTCCTCGACCCGGAGCAGCGCCATGCCGAGCTGGGCTGCATAGCCGCCAAATTCCTGGCCGAGGGTCAAGGGGGTCGCGTCCTGGGTGTGGGTGCGGCCGATCTTGACGATCTCCGCCCACTGGGCTGCCTTGGCCTCAAGGGCGTCTTTCAGATGTGCCAGAGCGGGCAGAAGGGTCTCATGGATTTCCCGAGCAGCGGAAATATGCATGGCAGTTGGAAAGGTGTCGTTGGACGACTGGCTCATGTTGCAATGGTCATTCGGATGGACCGGCGTTTTCGAACCGATCTCACCGCCCAGGATTTCGATGGCCCGGTTGGCAATGACCTCATTGGAATTCATGTTCGACTGGGTTCCGGAGCCTGTCTGCCAGACAACAAGGGGAAAATCGCCGTCAAACTTTCCCTCGGCCACTTCGCCCGCCGCCTGGTCAATGGCGCCTGCAAGCTCGGGTGCCAGCTTGCCCTGGGCCTTGTTGACCCGGGCCGCCGCCTGCTTGATCACCCCAAGCGCATGAACCAGCGGCAGGGGCATGGTCTCGCCGCCAATGGGGAAGTTGATCAGCGAGCGGGCCGTCTGGGCGCCGTAATACTTGTCGCCCGGAATATCCAGAGCGCCGAAAGAGTCGCTTTCCTTGCGGGGAGTGTTGGACATGGATCACCTCTAGCAAAAGTTGGGTCGTAAGCGTGTTCAGGGTATGAGCGGCACAGGCACCTCTAGATGGGGATGCTTGCCGGGCCTGCCTGAACAAAATGCAGCTTGTTGCCGTCCGGATCGCTCAGGCTGAAGCGGAGGCCGTCATTCCCGCAGTGCTGAAGACGGCCGGGAGCGGGCAGGCCCCGGTGCTGACAGGCCCGGTGCAGCTTCTCGAGATTCTTGACGCGCACCACAATGTCGAGCGCTGGCCGCTGCGCCTCAGCGCCGGTGCGCAGCAGTTTCAGATCAAGCCCGCAGCCGCGCACGCGCAAACCATCAAGATCCTTATAGACCGCGACGCCTGGCAACGCGCTGTAAAACACGCAGGTACGTCTTAAGTCGGACGCGGGCAGCAGCGGGAGGGGTGTCGTTTCGGGCGCGGCAGGAGCGCCTCTCTTGCGGGCCTTGTGCCGGAAAGTGTCGAAAGATCTCGGATTGGCTCTCATGGCGTTCGGCGGCCTCTTGACGTGATGGGGGCAGGTGTCGCTCATCACTCCGGCCGGGCCTTTGGGAAAAGCGCCGGGCCCATTCGGTTGGCTTGTTGCTGACCGCCATGCAGAGCGAAGATGATGTTTTCCCTATTAAACTTGAGTTTAAATATCAAGTTTAATTTCGTGAGGATCCGGGGCGCATCGCAAGAGGGCCTGTCAGACTTCACACTTCTACTGGAACGGGGGGCTTTTCTCACGGCCCATGCGAGGATAGGGTGCGCGGCGCTTGCGGGTGAGGATTTGAGGAGAGGCCCGGGCTGTTGACCTGTCTTCGTCTGCCGGAATGCAGCGAAGAATGCCCTCGCTGCTGTTTAGAACGGAGCCCTGACCCTTGCACCATTCGTCCACCTATGTCGGCCTGGCTGAGGCCGATGCCGTCTTCCGCCAGCTGATTGATCATGCGCTTGGCCATGATGTGCCCGTTGAAGAAACCGGTGCCGGACGCGCCACACTTGGCGGCGCCAATCAGGTCATTGATATCGTATCGGATGGCAACGGGCTTGCGATCAAAGTGTCCGCAGAAAGCGAGAGCGCACTCTATTTTCTAAGAGAGGCAGTGGTACTGCATCTGGCGGAAGTGGACAGTAAAAGCGCGCAGGCGCTGCGTTGGGATGGCATTGCAGCTGGCGCCGGCGCGTCCCGGCTGCCTTCCAATTTTCATGCGGCCAAAATAGCAGGGCGCAGGGCGCCCATACCGGGCCTGATCCGGCTCACACTGTCCTTTGAGACTTGGGATGACAGCCTGTGCGGGCCCGGCCTGCACGTCAAGCTGCTTGTGCCCATGACGCCGGGCAGGCTCCCGGTCTGGCCGGTTGCAGAGGCCAATGGCGCGACCCGGTGGCCTTCGGGAGAGGACGAGTTGCATGTGCGCTACTACACCATCAAGTCAGCCGATCCCGTCACCCGGACCGTGGAGATCGACATTGTCTGCCATGAGGGCGGCCGGGTGACGGGCTGGGCGAAAGCGGCCCGTCCCGGCGACCCCGTTGGCCTGATGGGACCCGCAGGCCGCGAACGGCCGGAAGCCGGTCAGTCTGTTTTTCTAGCGGGTGACCAGACTGCCTTGCCTGCCTTGGCGCGCACCCTTGAGACCCTGGCGCCGGGAACCCGGGGAACCCTTTTGGCGGCAGCAGATGGGTTGGAAACGCTTCAAGCCTATCTGCCTGAGACGGGACTTGATCTGGTTGCTCTGCCACCCGCTCGTTTCGCGGAAGACTGTTTGGGGCAGGCGCGGCATCTCGTCGCATCAAGCTGGCCGGATTTTGCCTGGTTTGCCGGGGAACATCAGAACGCGCAGGCGATGCGCAAGCTCTTCAAGGGGGAGTGGGGCCTGACAAAGGGGCAGCAATACGCCATCGCCTACTGGCGGGATATTTAACGGATCCGGCCGATAAGAAGCGCCCGGCCCTTGTTGAAAGGGCCGGGCCGTTTGTCGTCATATTCTCAGACAGGCCAGCCGGACGCGGCTCTAGCCGATGGTGGCGTGCCGTTTGCCCCGTGTGGCCAGAAGGGCCAGGGCCAGCAGAGTAACCAGGGCGCCGGACAGGAGATAGAAACCGGCAAATATCAGCCCGAATTCCTGTGTGAGGCCAAGGGCCACCAACGGTGCAAAAGCGGCGCCGAAGATCCAGGACAAGTTTGTTGCCAACGCGCTGCCCGTATAGCGGTATTTCTGCTCAAACCGGTTTGGCAGGATCGCGCTTGCCTGGCCATAGGAGAGGCCCATCAGCACATAGCCGACCAGCACATAGGCAAAGGCGTGGGTTTCCAGGGCCGAGACCGAGAAGCTGAACAGCCCGATCAGGACCGACACAATGGCCAGCATGCGCCGGCGGCCGAACCGGTCGGACAGGATGCCGGAGAACACCACGGCCGGAATGCCACAGACACCGCCGATCAGCAGCAGAAGCAGGAAGTCGGAAATCGGGGCTTCCCCGGTCAGATAGTCAAAGGCGAGCGGGTAAACCGTGACCATGTGCAGGATCGCGTAGCTGGCCAGGGGCAGGAAGGTTGCCAGCAGCACGTCTTTCCAGTGAACCGACAGCATTTCCAGGAAGGGGGCGGATTTGAGCTGGACTTCTTCCTTCAGGATTTCGTGTCCGTCGCTGTGAATGAGCTGTAGGCGGGCGAACAGGGAAACGACATTGACGGCCAGAACCGCAAAAAACGGCCAGCGCCAGCCCCAGGTTATGAATTCCTCATCGGTCAGAAAGCCGGTCAGCACATAGAAGATGGCGGCGGCAACACACAGCCCGATCGGCGCACCGAGCTGGGGGATCATCGCGTACCAGCCCTTGCGATGCTGCGGTGCGTTGGTTTGCAGGAGCAGCGTCATTCCGTCCCAGGAGCCGCCCTTGCCGATGCCCTGGCCGATCCGGAACACGATCAGCAGGATGGGCGCCAGGATCCCGAGACTCTCGTAACCCGGCAGCAGGCCGATCGCCATGGTGGAGCCGCCGAGCACAAAAAGGGCAATGGTGATCTTGCCCGCGCGGCCCACACGCCGTTCCAGAAGCTTGAAGGCCTGGCTGGCGAAAGGTCTTGCGATGAAGGCCAGCGGGAACACGGCGAAAGACAGAAGCATCCCTGTGGCCGGGTCATAATTTGGAAAAAAGAGCCGCGGAAACACCAGGACGGAGGCGAATGCGTAAACGAAAAAGCCAAAATAGTCGGTGACCCTGGCCATGATGACCGTGATCACAAGCTCATCCACCTCGAGATGTGCCCTTTTTCCATCCTGGGGTTTCTCGTGGATATTCGCAATATCAGTCATTCGTATCTCCTCCCGTTACGAATAACCTCATATTATTTCCCTCAGACCATTTGTGAATAGCGAAAATAACTTTATCATTGGAGTTCAAAACCGCTTGCCAAAGGAAGCAAGCTTATTGTGCCGCTGGGGAAGATGCTGCGGCGCAATAGGATGATTGACGTGCTGGCCTTTATCGTCTGTTATGTTGCGGCGCAAAAGCGTCTTGCATGACTGATCTTGTTTTACTACAAGGCCCACAACACCGAAAAGCCATCTTCTGAAAACCACTCGTCAGCAACATCCTGTGCGTCTGCACGAAGTTTCGTTTAAACGACAGCAATGAACCGTGGTGCGACCTATATGAAAACACTCCGCAACCTCAGCCTTTTTGCGCTCGCACCGCTTTTGGGCGGCTGCAATCTCGTGGTGATGAACCCGTCGGGGGATATTGCCAGCCAGCAGGCCGACCTGATCATCTATTCCACGGTGCTCATGCTGATCGTCGTGCTGCCGGTCATGGCGCTGACCGTATTTTTCGCCTTCAAATACCGGGCGACGAACAAAAACGCTGAATACGATCCGGAGTGGCATCATTCTACCAATCTTGAGATTGTCATCTGGAGTGTTCCGATGGCGATCATCTTGTGCCTTGCCGGACTGACCTGGGTCGCGACGCACCGGCTGGAGCCCTATAATCCGTTGTCGCGGATTTCGGCCGACAAGCCGATGCCCGCAGATGCAAAGCCCCTGGTGATCCAGGCGGTGGCGATGGACTGGAAATGGCTGTTCATCTATCCCGAACAGGGCATAGCTGCGGTCAATGAAGTGGCTGCTCCGGTCGACCGGCCAGTGAAATTCGAAATCACCTCATCCACGGTGATGAACTCGTTCTATATTCCGGCCCTGGCCGGGCAGATCTATGCCATGGCGGGCATGCAGACCGAGCTGAACGCGGTCATCAACGAAGAAGGCAGCTTCAAGGGCTTTTCCGCCAACTACAGCGGCGCCGGCTTCTCCCATATGAATTTCCAGTTCAAGGGCATGACCCATGAGGGGTTCGACCAGTGGGTGGAGAAGGTCGCCGCAGTGGATGAGCCGATGGACCGGGACACATTTGTTGCGCTCGACAAACCGAGCATCGATCATCCGGTCACCTACTACGGCGCGGTCGACGGGCAATTGTGGGACGCAATCATCAACCTGTGCGTGGAACGCGGCACACTGTGCCAGAACGATATGATGATGGTGGATGCGCTTGGCGGGGGCGGCCTTGAAGGCCTTTACCTGCGCGAAGTCTTTGCCGGTATCTGCAGCTCCAACGACCCGGCCGCCCGCATGGCGAAGATCCGGATCGACCGGGAGCTTGCCAAGACCGAAGACGGCGACACTCCCAACATGTCGGTTGCCAGGACGGATATCAACGCCCTGGACCAGATTTTGGCGCTGTCCGGACGGACGTCCGCAGCATCTCAAACAAGTCAAACCAACTGAACTTATGACCGGGTCGATGGGGAGGACCCGGTCAAGGCAAACACTTCGAGGACGGAATGGCATCAGCTGATTATGCCCGCTGGGACCCGGTTTTTGGCAAACTGGGCTGGGATATTTTCCCGATTCATGAACCTGTCGTGGTGGTGACCTTCATCGGCGTTGCAATTGGTGGCGCGGCCGTTTTGGGCGCGTTGACCTATTTCCGCCTCTGGGGCTACCTCTGGAAAGAGTGGTTCACGAGCATCGACCACAAGAAAATCGGCATCATGTACATGGTGCTGGGGCTTATCATGCTTGTGCGCGGGTTCGCCGACGCCCTGCTCATGCGCGTCCAGCAGGCCTGGGCCGCAAGCGGCGGATCCGGCTATCTGGACCCGCATCATTATGACCAGATCTTCACAGCCCATGGCATGATCATGATCTTCTTCGTGGCGATGCCATTCGTCACCGGGCTCATGAACTTTGTCATGCCGCTGCAGATCGGCGCGCGCGACGTCGCCTTTCCCTTCCTGAACAATTTCAGCTTCTGGATGACCGTATCCGGGGCCGTGCTTGTGATGATCTCCCTGTTTGTGGGGGAATTCTCCACCGCCGGCTGGCTGGCATATCCGCCGCTTTCGGGGATCACGTTCAGTCCGAGCGTAGGGGTCGACTATTACATATGGGCCTTGCAGATCGCGGGGATCGGGACCACGCTGTCGGGCATCAACCTGGTGGTCACGATCATCAAGATGCGGGCACCGGGCATGACCTATATGCGCATGCCGGTCTTCTGCTGGACCTCGCTCTGCACCAACATCCTGATTGTGGCAACCTTCCCGATCCTGACCGCAACGCTCGTGCTGCTGACCCTGGACCGGTATCTGGGTACCCACTTCTTTACCAGTGACATGGGCGGAAGCCCGATGATGTATGTTAACCTGATCTGGATCTGGGGCCACCCGGAAGTGTATATCCTCACCCTTCCGGTTTTCGGCGTGTTTTCCGAGGTGGTGTCCACTTTCTCCGGCAAGCGCTTGTTCGGCTACACCTCTATGGTCTACGCGACCGTGGTGATCACCATCCTGTCCTACATCGTCTGGCTGCACCACTTCTTCACCATGGGGGCGGGCGCCAGCGTCAACTCCTTCTTCGGCATCACCACCATGGTGATTTCGATCCCGACGGGGGCAAAGATCTTCAACTGGCTGTTCACCATGTATAAGGGCCGGATCCGGTTCGAACTGCCCATGATGTGGACTATCGGTTTTATGCTGACCTTCGTCATCGGTGGCATGACGGGCGTTCTTCTGGCGGTGCCGCCGGCGGATTTCGTGCTGCATAACAGCCTGTTCCTGATCGCCCACTTCCACAATGTCATCATCGGCGGCGTGGTGTTCGGCATCTTCGCGGCGATGAGCTACTGGTTCCCCAAGGCCTTCGGCTTCAAGCTGCAGCCGTTTTGGGGCAAGGTCTCCTTCTGGTGCTGGCTGACCGGCTTCTATCTGGCCTTCATGCCGCTCTACCTGCTGGGCCTGATGGGGGTCACCCGCCGCCTCAGCCAGTTTGAAGACACGATCTATGCTGGCTATTTCATCACCGCGCTGATTGGAGCCCTGTTCATTGCCGCGGGTATCGGGTCGTTCCTGATGCAGCTGTTTGTCAGCATCCGGGACCGGGAGTCGCTGCGCGACACAACGGGCGATCCCTGGAACGCGCGTACGCTGGAATGGTCGACTTCGTCGCCGCCGCCCTATTACAACTTCGCGTTTACCCCCCAGGTTCATGAGGTTGACACATGGGCGCATATGAAGCGGGAGGGATATGAGCGTCCGACCGACAAGTTCGAGCCGATCCATATGCCGAAATCCACCGGCACTGGCATCATTCTGGCCGGGATCGTCACGGTGCTCGGGTTTGCCCTGATCTGGCATATCTGGTGGCTGGCTGCGGTGACCTTCGTTCTGGCGCTCGGATACGGGATCGATCACACCTTCAACTATAATCGCGACTATTATGTCCAGCCGGACGAAGTCGAGAAAATCGAGGGTGAACGGACCAAGTTGCTGGCAGGGGCAAAAGCGTAATGACAACCGAAAACACTGCGGCGCCTGTCGAATTTTACGTTCGCCAGTCCCACGATCACGACGAAGAGCATCATCACGAGACGGGAACCATGCTTGGGTTCTGGATCTACCTGATGAGCGATTGCCTGATCTTTGCCAGCCTCTTTGCCGTTTATGCGGTGCTCGGCCACAATTATGCAGCCGGTCCGTCTCCGAAGGATCTGTTCGAAATCGACATGATCCTCGTGTCGACCTTCATGCTGCTGTTCTCTTCCATCACCTATGGGTTTGCCGTTCTGCGGATGGACAAGAACGACCTGATCGGGACACAGCTCTGGCTGATCGTCACCGGCCTGTTCGGCGGGGCATTCCTTTATCTGGAAGTTCTGGAATTCACCCATCTGTGGCATATCGGGGCAACGCCGATGGCCAGTGCCTTCCTGTCGTCCTTCTTCACTCTGGTGGGCACCCACGGGTTGCACGTGACGGGTGGCTGCATCTGGCTGATCGTTCTGATGATCCAGCTGCAGATGCATGGCCTGACCGAAGCCAACCGGCGCCGGGTCATGTGCCTGAGCATGTTCTGGCACTTCCTGGATCTGATCTGGATCGGTGTGTTCTCCTTTGTCTATCTCGCGGGGGTTGTCCTATGAGTGCGTCTTCCAACACCGCCCACGACAAGGGCCACGGCCACCAGGGCGGCGGTCACGGGTCTTTCAAGTCCTACATGATCGGCTTTGTCCTGTCGGTCATCCTGACCGCCATCCCGTTCTATGTGGTGATGGGGGATGTTCTGGACAGCCGGCTTCTGGCGGTGGCGATCATCTTCGTGCTCGGCGCGGCCCAGATGATTGTTCACATCTATTACTTCCTGCATGTGACCTCAAAGGCCGAAGAAGGCTGGCTCGCCATGGCGCTTGTATTCACGGTGCTTCTGGTGGTGATCATGCTGTCCGGCTCGGTTTGGGTCATGTTCAACCTGGAAGAAAACATGATGCCCGCTCACGATCAGATCGAACGCGTGCGCTCTCTTCCTTAAGCGGGTGATACGATGAAAGACTGGCGGCAGCGGAAATGGATGAACCGGTTTTTGCTGCTGCTTGTCGCGTTGGCCGCCGTTGCGCTGGTCCAGCTCGGCAATTGGCAGATGCGGCGTCTGGA
The DNA here is from genome assembly GCF_056161025.1 of Roseibium sp. AWQ4_254. Lineage (NCBI taxonomy): Bacteria > Pseudomonadati > Pseudomonadota > Alphaproteobacteria > Hyphomicrobiales > Stappiaceae > Roseibium > Roseibium sp. AWQ4_254. The sequence goes on along the minus strand of NZ_JBSWYH010000027.1, from coordinate 33,811 downwards.
CTGGAAAACCGCGCTGCTTCACGCCATTGAAATCCGGGCGTTCTCAGACCCGGTTCCCGCTCCGGGCAAACGCAACTGGCCCGGGATCAACGCTGATGATGACGCCTATCTGCGGGTAAAGGTCAGCGGAACGCTCCTGAATTCCCACGAATTGTCCGTGCGTGCGCTGACAGAGCTGGGCGGCGGATATTGGATCCTGACACCGCTTCAGACCGGGGCGGGCGAAATCATCTGGATCAACCGGGGCTTTGTGCCGCCGGACAAACGGTTTGCCGACAGCCGCAATGAGCCGGTGCACCAAGACGTTACGATAACCGGTCTTCTGCGCCTGTCAGAGCCGAAGGGGACCCTGCTGCAGGACAATGAGCCGGAGGCCGGGCGCTGGTATTCCCGGGATGTGGACGCGTTTTCCAAGGCGGAAGGACTGCCACCGCCCGCCCCGTATTTCATTGATGCGGACCAGGTCAGCGGTGCTGCGGACTGGCCACGGGGTGGTTTGACCAAACTCAGCTTTTCCAACAATCATCTCCAATATGCACTCACCTGGTACGCCATGGCCCTGGGTCTGCTGGCGGGCACAGGCTATGTGATCTGGCTTGCCCGGCGCTCCTGATACCAAGCGCCATTGATGATGCCCTTTGTCGGAGGCTGCACTTGGAGGGTCTTCGGACGTTGCCGCACGTCTGGCCCGATACCCCGTATCGACCTGCGACGCACTCCTGGCCGAAGACCCTCCAAGCGCGGTCAAATAGGTCATCATCAATTGCGAATGGTATGAGTTGGAAAGGGGCTGCCAGCGCGAAGTCCTGATATCAGTCTCAGCTGCCAGGGACCTATCCGACCGGGTTTTGACAATCGGGATTGGGATGAGACGCAATTGCAAGTAAGAAGCATTTTAACTAATTGAAATAAAAGATAAAAACTGTATTTTTTTGACTTTTCTCAAAGCTGCCGCCAGAGCCTGACGCCACAGTTCCTGCCTGACTTGAAGAAAGGAACAGCCATGAAAATGAACGCCCAGGTCGCTGAAGCCCTCAACCAGCAGATCAATTCCGAACTCCAGGCGTCCTACACCTATCTCGCCATGGCGGCCTATTTCGATTCCATCGAGTTGCCCGGCTTTGCCGCCTGGTTCCGGGGACATTCCAAGGAGGAGGTGGATCACGGCATGCGCATTTATGATTTTCTGGTCAAGCGGGATTCCCGCGTGAAGCTGGAAGGGATTGGAACGCCGCAAGGTGAATTTGCGAGCCCGAAAGAAGTGCTGGAACTTGCTCTTGCAAAGGAAAAGGATGTGACCGCCCAGATCAACGCGCTGTTTGAACTGGCCAATGATCAGAAGGAATATTCGACCCAGAACATGCTGAACTGGTTCTTGGAAGAGCAGATTGAAGAAGAAGACCTCTTCCGCTCCATTCTGGAGAAGGTCAAGGCGGCCGATGGCAACCGCTGGCACATGCTGATGCTGGATGGAGAACTGGCGAAGGCTGACGCTGTGTCCTGAGGAGAATAGCTTGAGCGCGGCCTCCCAAAGGGCCGTGCTCACTTTCTTGAGGTCCGTGCAGGACGCCTCATATCAACCACACCCGACAAGACCCTACTGGATGGTTTGTATGGGCTGGAAGCTGGTCGCGTTCGCCGGGATTCTAACTGCTCTAGCTCCCGCGGGCGTTTGCAAGCGCATAAAGGGTTGGGGCTGCCTCGGCAAACGCGACGCCCGCCCAGCCGTAAAATGCGACGATGCGTCTTTCCACTTTTTGAGGGTGGTTTTGCGCAATGTCCGCAATCCGGTGCGCAAGAAACGGATTCGCGAACCGGTCGAGGGTCGCCTCCAGATAGGGCCTTGCCTGATCTGCGAGTCCTTTTCTTTCAAAAACCGGCAACACTTCCTCATCATAGATGCTTTGCAGCCGGGCCAGGTGCTCTGACCGCATGAAGTCCAGGACCGTCATGTTCTCATCCCAGCCGCCGCGTGCCCAAAGATCGGCCATATAGGTGTGACCCAGGTTCAGGATATGCAGTTTGAGCCGTTCCGGCACGTCCAGATCATCAACCATCTGGATGGCCGGATGCTGGCAAGGAGCGGTGATCCCGGGGGCGCTCTGGATTGCCCAGAGTGCGTAGGGTTCAGCGACCGCGCCCGCCGGTTCAATCGGTTCGGACACAATCCGGTCTACGATCGAATTTGCACTTGGCATTGCTGCGAGCCAGGTCATGAAGTCCGGTCTTCTGACCACCCGGTCCGCGATCACGAGAACGCGCTCCTTCAGCACGGTGCCATTGTCTGGAATGAGTTCCGTCGGCAGCAGGGTGGGCTGTTCCTTGCGGGCCTGAAACCGATTGAACAGGATATGCATGAGCTTTGCCGGATAGCTCATGATATTTGACGGTTGCGGGGCCTCGTCGGCGTCCTGCGCGTCGAACCCACGGTCTGAGGTGTTCGACACAATATAGTCCGCGTGCAGGGCAACCTCGCACACTTCGGACCAGTTCGTGGCGCTCGAAAGCGTCTGCTTGACGCTGGTGACGCGGATTTCATCGTCGATCATCTTGCCGGCGGATAGGCCGCGCACTTTCACCGGAAAGCCCTCCGGCAGGGCCAGAGCCTTCAACCGGTGCGCCCGCGACGGGTCGTTCGAGGATTGCACCGTGGTGACTGTGACTGCGGGATCAGCCTGCGAAAAGAACAGATCGGCATGGGCCTGCAGAAACCGGCTGGTTCCAAACTGCAGGACTGTGGTTTTCAGAAGGTTGTTCCCGTTTGCATCTGTCATTGCGATACCTCGATGATTGCCTTGATCACCCGGTCGCGGTCCTGCGCCCAGTTTGCGAGATTTTCCGGTGCATCCGCAAAGGAGGTGTGATGGGTCTTGAGCTTGTCTGTGTCGATTTTCCCTTCGACAATGGCCTTGACGACATTCTGGAAGTCTTCGCTCAGTGCATTCCGGCTGGCCAGAAGCGTTGTCTCGCGCTTGTGAAACTCCGGATCGGGAAAGCTGAGATCACCTTTGACAACGCTGATCAACGTATAGGTTCCAGCATGGGCGACGTAGCGCAGGGCATTGTTCATGGCCTTGATGTTCCCGGTCGCGTCAAAAACCTTGGGAAAGGTGCTGTCCAGCGCCTGCATCCTGGCTGTGTCTTTGGCATCCAGGGTGTTGAACGCGAAATCCTGCGCCAGCAACTTGAGCTTTTCGTCCGACATATCGGCAATGGTCACATCCGCACCGGCGATGCGGGCGAACAGGGCGGCGGCCAATCCGATCGGGCCACCGCCAATCACCAGGGCCTGTTCGCCTGTTCTGATCTGCGAGCGCGCCACCGCATGACAGCCGATTGCCAGAAATTCCACCATGGCTGCCTGGTCCGGCGTCAGCGACCCGGCGCGGATCAGGTTGGAGGGGGGCATGGCGAATTTTTCTGCCATCGCGCCATCCCGGTGCACGCCGATAACGCTGATCTCCTCGCAGCAATTAGGCCGGTTGACCTGGCAGGCCCGGCAGCGGCCGCAGGAAATATACGGGTTGACGATGACGAGGTCGCCGGGGGTGAAGCCGTCTCCGCTGTAGCCTTCGGCAACGCGTGCAGAGACTTCATGGCCCATCACGCGCGGATATTGCAGGTAAGGCTGGGTGCCGGAATAGATATGATAGTCCGTCCCGCAGATACCGACCCGCAGAACATCCAGCGGCACCCATCCCTCCGGGGGGGCTGTGTCCTCAACATCCCTCAGAACAAGCTTGTGAGGTTCGACGCATAGCAGTGTTTGCATGGGAAAGAACTCTAATTTCCGTTGAGAACAGAGGGCAGCCAGAGGGTGAGCTGCGGCACATAGGTGAGCAGCAGCAGCACGGCAATGAGCGGCACCAGAAAGGGCATCGTTGCGCGCACGCATTGGCCAAACGGGACATCCGACACTTTGGACAAGACAAACAGCACCATGCCGACGGGAGGGGTGAGCAGGCCGATCATCAAATTGAGAATGACGATCACACCCAGATGCACGGGATCGATGCCAAGCTGGGTGGAAACCGGCAGCAAGACCGGTACGAGAATGGAAATTGCTGCAATTGTTTCCATAAACAGGCCGATGACCAGCACCACAAACATGATCATGAGCAGAATGAGGTTCTTGTCATCGGTGATGCTGAACACCAGCTCGGCAAATTTTCCTGCGGCCTGATTGGCGGTCAATATCCAGGCAAAGACCGTTGCCGTTCCCACGATCATCAAAACGGAGGCGGTGGTCTCGATCGTTTCCATGCAGACGGAGATGAAGGATTTCAAGGTTATGCTGCGATAGATGATGGCGCCGAGCACCAGTGCATAGGCGGCTGCGCACACGGCCGCTTCCGTCGGTGTAAAGGCCCCGGAGACAATCCCGCCCACGATGATGACCGGGGTCATGAGTGGCAGGAAAGCCGCCCAGAACTTGGTCCAGACATTTCCGACAGAAAATCGCTCATCGGTCGGATAGCCGCGGCGGCGCGCGTAGAACCAGACCATGACCATCAGGGAGCCGGCCATCAGCAGCCCCGGAATGATCCCGGCAACGAACAGATCGCCAATGGAAACGGAGGCCATGACGCCGAAAATGACAAGCGGCAGGGAGGGGGGAATGATCGGCCCGATGGTGGAGGAGGCTGCCGTGACGCCGACCGAAAAGTCATCATCATAGCCGGCCTCGCGCATGGCCTTGATTTCGATGGCCCCAAGCCCGCCCGCATCGGCGACGGCGGCCCCGGACATCCCGGCGAAAATGATGCTCGCCCCGACATTCACGTGACCTAGCCCGCCATGCATCCAGCCCACCAGCGCGCGGGCAAACCCGAAAATCCGGCTGGTGATGCCCGAGGAATTCATCAAGGCACCGGCCAGGATAAAGAAAGGAATGGCGAGAAGCGGGAAACTGTCCATGCCGTTGATCATGTTGTGCATGAGCAGGACCGGCGGCAGACCATCAACCAGAATATAACCGATGGAGGAAAGTCCGAGCGCAAAGGCAATCGGCACGCGCAGCACCATCAGCACAAACAGTGCGACAAACATGAGAGCGAGCGTCATTTTCTGGCGCCTCCAAGCAGGCGGATCAACTGGGAAAGGCAAACGCAGCAGAAGATCACCATTGCAGCCAGCACGACCGAATAGAGATAGTATTTGGGAAAGGGCAGCGAGATCATCTGCTGGAAGGAGGTGCGCTGAATCAGCTGCCAGACCGACCAGCAGGCAAAGACACCAAAGCCGGAGACGGCCGCCAGCGAAAAGGCTTTCAGCGGCCGTACCCATTTCGGAGCGATCTGGTCAACCACTTCCAGGCGGATATGCAGGTCAAGCTCCTGGCACTTGATGCTGCCGGCAAAGGTGAGGCAAATCAGCAGGTAGCGGGCGGCTTCTTCGGTCCAGGAGATGCTGTCATTGAGCACATACCGGGTGAAAAACTGCAGGAACACGACCCCAAACAAGGCGAGGAAAATCGCGACGGTCGCTGCGTCATACCATTTGAAAGGCACACGTGGCCCTTCTGCCTTGGCCAAGGCTTCCTGTTCTTCAAGCAGGGCGTCAATCCGCTCCGACGTCACCACCTTGTGTGCGGCCTTGTCTGCCACGTGCACCTCCCCATGCAAAAAAGGCGGAAGGCTTCTTCAGCCTCCCGCCACTTCCAGATTGTCAGTTTAGTCTCCGATTGCCTGAAGGCGTTCGTAGACGGATGGGTCCCAAGGCATATCGGCGCCGGTCAGGGCCGGTGCGACAGCTGCGATGAAGGGGGTGCGATCAACGGTGTTGACATTGTTGCCCTGTTCGCGGAACCAGCCGACAAGCTCGGTTTCCGATGCGACGATTTCCTCAGACGCCCAGGCTGCAGCCTCTGCCAGCGCCTCTTTCAGTTTGGGGAGGTCGTCGCCCAGCTTGCTCGCGGTTGCAGGCGAAATCAGGGTCGCCAGCGAATTGATGATGTGACCGGTCAGGTTGATATCGGACTGCACTTCATAGAATTTTTTAAACTGAATGGTTGGCAGCGGATTTTCCTGTGCGTCCACCACACCCTGTTGCAGGGCCAGATAAACTTCCGAAAACGCCATCGGGGTCGGGTTCGCGCCGGTTACTTTCGGAAACAGCTGATAGGCCGGAGCATTCGGCGTCCGGATCTTCAGACCCTTCATGTCTTCAGGCTTCAAGATCGGCTTGTTGGAGGTCACGTGGCGCGCGCCGTAATAGGTCATTGCTGCCACTGTGTTGCCGGTCACCTTTGTGTACTCAGCTGCCAGTTCTGCAAAAAGATCCGATTTGACGTAGCCTTTCCAGTGGTCGTAGCCGCGCATGGTGAACGGATAGTCTGAAATGGCGATGGGCGGATAGCTTTGCGCCATGAAGGCGGGGCCGGTGTAGATGATGTCAACCGTGCCCAGAGAAAGCCCCTCATTCAGGGCTGTTTCCTTGCCGAGCTGAGAAGCGGGAAACACCTCGATCTTGTAGGCGCCGTTTGTGGCCGCTTCGAATTTTTCCGCTGCCCGCAGCGCGGCTTGATGATAGGGCGTGCCGGTTTCGTACACATGGCCAAACTTCAAGACATCCTGCGCGAAAGCGGAAAAGGATGCCCCCGACGCGAGCAAAAGCCCGAGGCCAGTTGAAACCGCACGTCTGGAGACTGCACTCAGAACCATTGATAACTCCTCCCAAGGTCTATTGTGTCCTTTATCGATAAAAGACTTGAAATGGGCCGGTCAACTGTCTTTTATTCATATAAAAACAGGAGAGGGACAGGAATGGCGCGTTCTGATCGTGTGTTCAAAAAGAGCTACAACGACACCCTGGACTTGATCGCCTCGGGCCAGTCCTTTGGCTCCGTGTCCGAGCTTGCCGGCCGGCTGCAGGTCAGCCGCAATACGGCGCGGCGGGTGATCGAAACCTTGGAAACATGCGGTAAGATGAGGCGTCTGGACGGGGTTTGGGAATTCAGCACCGCACTCTCGCGCAGTGATTATTATGCTGCAGACGAGCTGCGCACGCCGGATGAGTTTCTGGAAGCCGCCTTCATGGAGAAAGTTCTGGCTGGCCAGTTTGATGCGACCACGCGCTTCAGCGAGTCTGCCCTGGCAAGAGAGCTTGGCGTCTCGACAACGGCCTTGCGGGAGTTCTTGCTGGGATTGGCCCGGTTCGAATTCATTCGCAAAGAACCCCGGAAAAGCTGGGTACTGGAAGGGTTCAGCGAGAAATATGCCGAAGATCTGCATGAAGTGCGCACGATGTTTGAGCTGCGGGCCATCGAAAAACTGATCAATCTGCCGGAAGAGCACCGGTTCTGGATTGCCCTTCACAGGATGCATAAAGAGCATCTGACGTTTCTGGAGGAATACGAAACCGCCTATAATGACTTTCCCGCGCTCGATTCCCGGTTCCACAAGCTTATCAATGATGCCGGTGACAACCGGTTCTTCACCAGTGTTCAAGGGGCGGTCACCCTGATTTTCCACTATCACTACAGGTGGAACAAATCCGATGAAAAGGAACGCAATCTGGCCGCCGCAAATGAGCATATCAGGATCATTGAAGCGCTGTTGCTTAAGCGGAGTGACGAGGCCCGGCAAGCGCTGGCCGATCATCTGGCGTCAGCCAAATTCACGTTGAAAGCCTCGCTGTCAAAATAACGGGCTTTGCTCATGTCAGTCTCAACACAATGCCTGGCTGGCATTCATGCGCCGGGTTGATCTGGCTCAAGTCTCCGTAAAAATTTGAAGTTTATAGTCACCTTTACTTGCCCGGCCCCCAAAGGCAGGGGGCTCTGCTGTGTGCCTGCATGGGCGTGCGGTCTGAAGATCGGCTCTGTTCTACCGTTTCTGGCGGCCCGCCCAAGATTTTTGAGATCGAAAAATGTGCATCACGTTCCGTTCGTCCGTTGCCGTTGTTGCCGGAGTGCTGGCCGCGGCTGCAAGCTCTGCCGCCTCCGCGGATCCCGGTTTTGAGAGCAGGGAGGCACTGGGGGAAGCGCTGTTCTTTGACGTGAATCTGTCAAGAAACCGCACGCAAGCCTGCGCCACCTGCCATGATCCGGCCTACGGATTTACGGACAAACGGCCGACGGCGGCCGGTCTGGCTGTGTCGCTGGGGGATGACGGGGTCTCGCTTGGCGACCGCAATGCGCCGACCGCAGCCTATGCGAGCTTTGCCCCTGTATTTCACCGGTCACAGAACGGGACCTACAAGGGCGGGCAGTTTTTGGACGGGCGGGCTTCAGATCTTGCGGTCCAGGCTGGAGGTCCGCCGCTGAACCCGCTGGAGATGGGTATGGACGGCAAAGCGGCGGTGGTGGCGCGGCTGCGGGAAAACCCGGCCTACCGTGAGGCCTTTTTATCTCTTTACGGGGAGGGCTCGCTGGACGATCCAGACAGGGGCTACTGGGCGCTGCAGGACAGTCTGGCGGCCTATGAAAAGACGCCGGTTTTTGCGCCGTTCAATTCAAAATATGACCGGTTTCTGCGCGGGGAATACAAGCTGAAAGATCAGGAGGAACTCGGCCGCGTGCTGTTCTTTTCCGCTCAGTTCACCAATTGCAACAAATGCCACCAGCTGCAGGCCTCTCAAGTTTCCCAAAAGGAAACCTTCTCCAACTACGAATACCACAATATCGGTGTGCCCGTGAATGTTGAGGCCCGGGCTGCCAACGGTCTTGGCGCTGACGTCGTGGACCCGGGGCTTGTCAACAATCCGGATGTTTCAGGCCCGGAGCAGTTGGGCAAATTCAAGGTGCCAACCCTGCGCAATGTCGCGGTCACCGGTCCCTATATGCACAATGGTGTTTTCAAGGACCTGCGCACCACCATCCAGTTTTACAACAAGTATAACAGCAAGGCGGCGAAGGCTCAGATCAATCCTGAAACCGGGGCTCCCTGGGCAGCGCCGGAAGTGGGTGGCACTTTGTCACTTGAGAAACTGGAGCACGGGCCAGCGCTGGACGACAGGCGGATTGATGCGCTGGTCGCTTTCCTGAAGACCCTGACAGACAAACGTTATGAGGACCTGCTTGAGTAGATCGCAGGCTTGCGCGGCAGTACCTCACTAAACCGCATCTCCTGTGTGGCTCTCCGGCCCCGGCAGGAGCTTGCCATGACCCGCTTTTGGATCCCTTGTTGATTGCCGTTTGAGGCACTATCCGTGTGTCATGCCCATGGTGTATGGAAAACTCCCAGTGTGACAATTTAGAGGGCCTGATTTAAGGTCCGACGTCACGTTGAATGTTGGCGAGAGGATCAAGTGTCCCGGAAACCGCTTGTTTGAACCATGACGCTTGATACCCCGACAATGTTTACCTGTCTTATGGTGACCGGCTTTGCAGGCTGCGCCATCTTGCTTTTGTTCAATTTCCTCTGGAGTGCGCAGGATAAAACCAGACCCTTGAGCGTGACGCTCTGGGCCGCCGGGTTTTTCCTGATCGGCTGCGGAACGCTGCTTGTTGCCTTGCGCGGGGTAATTCCCTACGGTGTGAGCGTTATTTTCAGCAATGGGCTGATCCTGGCCGGGGCCGGTTTGCGCCGATGCGGGTTCGCGGACTTTCTGGGATTGCGGCGGCATGGATGGCTTGTGGTTGCCTCCGTTGGGTTGTGGCTGTTGCTGTGCTGTATTCCCGGTTTCCATACAAATTTCGTTTTGCGCGTGAATGTGGCCTGCGCCTTGATGCTCATCAACAATGCGTGGATTGCATGGCTGGTGTTCCGGCACACGGACAATGAGTTGCACTCCGTCCGGCTGCTGGGGGTGACAACCCTGATCGAAGCCGCAGCCGTGCTTTGGTATCTGGCCAACCAGAATTTTTATCAGCCGCCGGATTTTCTGACCGCTTTTCCCTATGTCTTCATGGCCATTTACCTGATCATGCTCCTCTTCGCCAATATCATGATGTGTGTGCTGCCTGCCTGCATGGTAATTGAGCGCTCACTTTTGGGGTTCAAGGATCAGGCCCTGCGGGATGGCCAGACGGGGGTGCTCAACCAAAGGGCGTTTCTCGGCCGGGCACAAACAAGTCTTTCCGGGCAGAATGCATCGGCCCGCTATAGTGTGATTGTGCTGCAGCTGGACCAGTTCAAATCGGTCAATGAAACCTTCAGCAACGCGATGGGGGACGCGGTTCTCCGCCTGCTTGGGCGGGTCCTTCAGGAAACGGCGGATGACAGGGCGCTCCAGGGCCGGCTCGGCACGGAGGAATTCGTGGTCTATCTGCCGGGGGCGGACAAGGAGCTGGCGATGCTGACGGCGCAGAGGATTTCGCGCAAGTTCAAGGTTGCCTGCCAGGAAGCCTCTCATGGCAAGCTGACAACCTCGCTCAGTGCCGGTCTTGTGACCACGCGGGCCTGTGTTGATCTGGACCGGGCTATCGAGGTGGCTTGCCGTGGCCTACAGCAGGCGCAGCAGCAAGGGGCTGCCCAGCTTGTTGCCATGGATCTGACGCCTGAAGGCAAGCTGGAGCGGGGCTCCAATCTGACCGGCTTCTCTGCCTTGCGGAAGCGGACAACGTAAAAGGGGGCTTTATACATAGCGTCATTCCGGCGGCCACTCTCCTGAGCCTATGATGCGGGGTCGTAGCACACGCCCCAAGAGGCATAAAAGGAGAGTGACCGCCGGAATGACGCTATGTATTAGCCCCCTTTGGAGCATCGTGCTGACTTATCGCCCGATGCTCCAGATCTAGCCCAAACTTGTTTGCGGCGGCCAAGGGGCCGCCCCCTTGTCAATCTCAGGCCGCTTTCACGTCATTCAGGAACACCTCGATGGTGGACCGCATGTTCTCGGCTTGTGCGGACAATTGCTCCGATGCTGTCAGCAGGCTGCGGGCGGCTTCGTCCGTTTCGCTGGCGGCGCTGGACACCCGAACAATGTTCTCGCTGACGACGCCCGTGCCGCGGGCGGCCTGGTCAACATTTGTCGCGATCTCACTTGTGGCTGCAGATTGTTGCTCCACAGCTGCGGAAATGGACGCTGCTACACTGTTCATCTCGGTGATGATCTCGCTGATCGACTGAATGCCGTCCACCGCATCGCGGGTTTCCTGCTGAATGGCAGAAATCTTCGTTGAGATCTCCTCGGTCGCCTTGCTGGTCTGGCTGGCCAGGTCCTTGACCTCCGCTGCCACAACCGCAAAGCCTTTGCCGGCTTCCCCGGCCCTGGCCGCTTCAATCGTGGCATTGAGCGCCAGAAGGTTGGTCTGTTCGGCAATGTTCTGGATCAGGCTGATCACTTCACCGATGTCTTCGGCAACGCTGGCCAGGCTGCCGATCTGGGCATTGGTCCGGGTGGCGGCATCGGAGGCCTTTTCGGCAATGCCCGTTGAATGGGTCACCTGACCGCTGACCTCAACCAGGGAAACGGACAGCTCTTCCGTCGCACTGGCAACCGTTTGGACATTCACGGTCGCTTCTTCTGAAGCGGAGGCAACCTCAGTGGATTGGTTGCTGGTGGCCTGGGCCGTTTGCGACATCTGGGTCGCCGTCCCCTGCAGTCCGACCGTTGCATTTTGTACCGACTCCAGCATGGTTTCAATCTGGCTGCTGAAAGTGTCGATCAGTTCGGCAATCTTGATAGTCCGCACCTCGCGCTGTTTTTGTTCTGCCTCTTGCTGACGGCTCAGTTCCTGTCCCTGTACGACCGTGTCCCGGAAACCGGCCACGGAATTTGCCACAATGCCGATTTCGTCTGCGCGTTCAGCTTCCTTGAACGCCACAGACGTATCGCCTTCCGCAAGACCCCTTGCGTCGGTGACAAGGCGTGCGAGCGGCCTGGTGATGCCCAGTGTGATCAGGATGGCCAGAACTGCGGACAGGACGAAGCCGAGCGCGGCGACGCCGAGCACCTCAGTTTCCGTTGCTTGCGCAGATGCGAGGGTCGCCTTGGACAGGGCATGGCTGTCTGCGACGGCCGTATCCTTGATCTTTGCGGCCGCGCCATTGATGTCAAATCCGGTCTGGTCCAATACGGAGTGGCGGATCTCGTTCCGCTCCAAAATGATGTTATGGACACGCTCCGAGGCGGTCTTGTAGCTTTGCAGCATTGGAACGGTTTCAGCCAGAAGCGCCTTGCGCTGCGGGTTCTCAATGCTGGCCTGAAGCCTGGCGACCTCTTTTTCCGCCTTGGTCATTTCCTCGATGGCACGGGCAAAGTCCTCATCCTTGTTGGAGGAAAGAAACTTCAGCACATAAAGGCGGGCAAGCAGGAAGTCCTGGGAACTGCGGGCGGCGAGATTCGCGGTGTTATAGTCGCCGTCGCGGGTGGCTGTTTCATTGATGTCCGAAAGGTTCTTGCGGGCTTTCGGGCCGATGACGTCCAGCGTGTTCTTCACCAGATCGTCCCGCTCCTGATACAGTGCGACTACCTGATCCAGTCCGGCTTCGAACTTTTCCATGTCGTGTTCAATCTGTTTGAGCAGCTTGATCCGTTCCGGATTTTGAATCTCGGCTTTCGCTGTTGAAATCCCCTTGTCCATCTGCTGGACATATTCCCGGGCCTGGGCAAGGGCTTCGTCAGTGCGGGTCTGAATGTACTTGTTGGTGTTGAGCAGGGCCTTGGCCATGTCGGCGTTCATTTCCGACGACAGCAGCGCATCTCCGCTCATATCTTCCATTTCAGCGATGTCTTTGACGACGTCTTCCACGCCGAAATAGGTCCAACCCCCTATTGCGACAATAATAAGGGCAACAGCGCCAAATCCAAAAACGATCTTCATCCAGATTTTCATGTCGGCCTCCGGTTGGACAAGTGTTTGTCTGTTCTTTCGAACACGTGTTTGTAAGTCTGATGCGCAGGCTCCAGGCGTGACGGCCTTTGGATGTATTTCCTCTGGCCGATGGCTTCTGGCACATTCCGGCGGTGGTGCTGGAAAGCTGGGGGGGGCTGGATGGCTGCGCAGAGTCGTGAATGCTTACTCTAGGTTGATTGTGATTACTATTTATTCGAACGTAGCGTTATTTGAGTTAATCTATATTTAATTACGTGTTTTTTCTTATTCTGCCGTATTTTCTTGTGTTCGGAAAATGCAATCATATCCAAAAAAACGAATTTCAAAGCTCGACTGGCGGTCAGGCGTGTTTTTTTGTGAGTCAGATCTATTTGAATTTGAGACTTAAGTTTTTCTTCTTTGAAGGTTTGCTTCAAAGAGCGTCGTTGAACTTTAGATGTTGCTGTCGGTGCATAGGGGAGGCGTGCTGGCCGGCTGGGGCGCGGTTTGCTGTGTGGCGGCCGGAAAAGACGGCTCCATCGGCCCTGGTGCTGCGGGCCGGTGTCCATGATGCTCCCTCTGGAAGAGGGGCGTCAAAGAGGCCATGAGCAACTGTGCTTGGTATTATGTGCCGGCGGAACCTGACGGTTTCGATTGCTCTTTTAGCAGCATCAGAACGAGCGCAAGGCTGGCGCCATCTTTGCCAAGGGAAACACCCTCTCTCAGTTCTGTCAGTTCCTGGTCCGAAAGGGCGGTTGCAATCTGCTTGAGGTGCTTGATCCTTTGCGCGAGTGCGGCGATGTATCCCATGCCGTTTCCTGGAACAGCGTTTCGATCTCGCCGATATGCGCAAGGCTGTATTTTTCCGCTTCAGACAGGTGGATCAGGCCCAGGTCAAAGTTGTGTTTGCGACGTCGTGGAGGCGTCCTCATGAGAACGATCCCTGAGTGAAGTGATCATGGCAAAGAAAAGCTTGGGTCGTCATAGATCCCAAAGCAGGGTTGAAGGGGGGGGGGCTCAAGAGGCAGGATGCCTGTTTCTAGCGAAGAGTGTCTTTAAGAATCTTTATCGCGAAGATCAAACTTTGCGAGAGTTTTTCGGGTCCTCAGACTTCGTTGCGCGGTCTGCGGACTTCACCAAGGGGAGATGTGGAGGAAGTCATCATCCGGGCAAAACATTCTAGCAGCTGCTGGTCCAGTTTGCCCTTCATGCGCTCCAGCTCCGCCAGGGCCTCTTTCTGGGAGAGGCTTTCCTTGTAGGCACGTTGCTCGATCAGGGCGGTGTAGATGTCGCAGATGGTCAGCGAGCGCACAAGTTTTGGAATTTGCTGGTCCCGCAGCTTGTCTGGATAGCCTGACCCGTCAAGCATCTCGTGATGATTTCGGGTCAGCTGGCGGACAATGGTCGGGATACGCGCGTCCTGCGCCAGGATCTGGTCCCCATAAACCGGGTGCTGCTTGATAATTTCGTATTCTTGGGGGGTCAACTTGCCGGGCTTGTCCAGAATGGCTACCGGGATTTTCATCTTGCCGATGTCATGCATCAGGGCGCCGACCACCAGGATTTTGGTTTCTGCCGGATTGAGGGCGGTGGCTCCGGCAAATTCCGAGGCGATGCCGGCCACCATCATGGAGTGGCGGTAGGTGTAGCTGTGATGCTGGGCCACGGCCGTCAGCCATTGTGACAGCCCGCCATCGCTCATGGCCTCTATCAGGCTGTGGGCCGTAGACAGGGTTTGGGGCAGGGGGAGTTGGTCGTCCTCGCTGATCGCGATGGCAAATTCGTCGAAAAGGGCGTCTGTCTTGGAGATTGCAGTGTTGATCTTCAAATTGTCGACCGCAGGTTTGCGCTGCTTTTGCCGGACCTTGTCTTCCATCTTGATGAGGCGGACAATCTGTTTCAGCGGAGCGTCCCTGGGCAGCAGTGCCTTTGCGCCGAACGCCTGCGCCTGGGTCACTTCCAGGCGGTTGCCCTGATCCACTACGAAATAGAACGGGTGCTGCCCGTTCTGGCGGACCTGCTTTCCCAGAATTTGCAGATCTGAGGGTTTGGCTCCGGCCAGATCAACGATGACCGCATGGCTTGTTTTGGCCGCATCGCTTGGAAAACTGGACAGTGTGGAAAGGTGCGCTGGAATGATCTTTGACAGCTTGTCAAAAAGCGGGTTCGCGGGCGCCTTGTCGCCTGCCAGCAGATAGTGTGTTGCGCGTCGGGTGTCCCTCATTTTCCTATTCCGGTCAAAGTGCACAATGGGGGCCGGTCTTCTGCCGGTCTTGATGTTTTTGCTTCAGGCAAAGCGGTTTGAGTTGCCCGTCAGGGGGGCTGGTGTTTTTATGTGCGGTCCATGTGGTGGTTTAATCGGCGGCAGGCCTTCTCAGGGTTTTCGTGCTGGCAAGGGGCCGGATCTGATCAGTCATGGTCACTTGTTCTTGGTTTTAAAGCTCTGAGTAAGCTGAGTTCTTTCTTATCGACTTCATCTTCAAGCACATCCTTTAACAAAAAGAGAACACGGACTGTGCAAATTACGAATACCGCAGCAGGATATTATACTTAGAGTGAAGTTTAATTTGCGTTGAATTTAAGTTATCGTGTTTTATGATATCGATGCGGTTGATCTTGGGTGAGTGGATAATAGACATTTCTTGAAATTCCGCGAAATATGACGTAGGGTTCCTTATGAGGCCTAAAGAAAAAGATTCGCATATTCACCCGAAATTGCAAGAGCGCCGTCTTGCCATTGCCATGGAAAAGATCGAGCGCGCGGATAAGGTTCTGTGTGAACAGATTGAAGGTCTTTCTCTTGTTGCTCAGAGCTGGCTTCCCGACGACTATCCTCTGAAATGGTCCCTTCTCTCCAGCATTGAGGACATGATGCAGCTGGCTGCCGGACTCGGGACTCTCGGCGCCGACCGGGCTGAGGCCCGTGCCCTGATGGCCACGAAAGCGAAAAGCATCGAAGTTTTGCTGCGGGCTCTGGCGTTTGCAGAAACGGACAATGCAACCGAGCCTGAGAGGGGAACCAAAGACGGGGGGCGGTGAGCATCTGACCAGTATGGTGCTCTCCTGGCACGGCTCAGGCGGCTGCCCACTTTTGTTTCAAGGGGCAAGGCTTGATCCGGTTTTTTGGCGCTCTGGTTGTTGTCTAATTCCGTCCACAAGGTCTTTTTTGTTGATCTTGGTATAACCGGTTTGTCTATTGTGCTGAAATCTTTGGTTTCACGCTGCAAAAGACAAATTTGACGAAACAAGATCTGCTTTAGCGGCCGCCTCTTCTCAGTTCCGACGGGCTGACCTTGTAGAAATTGCGGAAATACTCGCTGAACCTTCCCGGGTTCAGAAAGCCCCATCGTCTCGCGATGACACCGATCGACTGGTGTGGTTGAGACAACAGGTCTTCCCGGGCCCGTTTCAGGCGGACATTGCGTAAATATTCCGCCGGGCGGATCTCCAGATGTTTTTCAAAGCCGTATTGCA
Organism: Roseibium sp. AWQ4_254; assembly: GCF_056161025.1. NCBI lineage: Bacteria > Pseudomonadati > Pseudomonadota > Alphaproteobacteria > Hyphomicrobiales > Stappiaceae > Roseibium > Roseibium sp. AWQ4_254. The sequence goes on along the minus strand of NZ_JBSWYH010000027.1, from coordinate 17,637 downwards.
GCGCGCGGACACTGACACCGCAGGTTTCTGCCAGATCCGGAACGCTTGAAATGGCCATCGGATCCGCTTCGATCAGATCGACGGCCCGTTGCACGGAGCTTCGCCTGCTGGGGTGTGTGCAGATTTGCAGCTTGTGGGACTGGGAATGGGGCCAGCTCGTCAAAAGGATTTCGATGAGCAAGTGGCTCATCTGTTTGGCGATCGCCGGAGAGCCGGTCAGAAGATCGATATTCGTATCCGACACAAAGCAGTTTGAAATGGAGACAAGGCTTTGCAGAGCCGGATTATAAAGGTTCATTGACTGTTCAAAGACGATCTTGTCTTCAACGGGTACACTCAGGATGATGGAAAGATGGTGCGTCAGAACCTCGGGCTTGACTGCGAGCGACAACATCTGATTGTCCTGATAACAGGCTCTTTCGCAATCGGTGCCATCAAAGGCTATGGCGGTTCTGGGATTGCCGTGGCTCCATTGGTTGCGTTCCCGGCAATGGACGTCTCCCCTCTCGCTTAAAATGAACAAGTGCCAGTTCCAGTTTGTCTCCGGTCTGATCACAAGGTTGCCGTTGATTGCAGTTTTGCTGACCGAAAACGTCTCTGAGGCAGCTGTGCGCGTTTCGTATTGGATACTCTCTCGGTGGGCTTCCGCTTTCAGGCTGTCCGGGGCGTATTTCTTTTCGGATAGAAACCGGGAGAGGTCGTCCGCGTCAGACAGATCCTCTATGAGCTTCGTGCAAGCAAACATCTTATGTCCTCAAGAGAGGTTCGTTTTTCATTTAGGGTTATGTTGGTTTGTTTTGTTTTCTGCGGATTGTTTTAAAGTTGGTCCAAAAGTTCAGAATTTCAAGGTTCCGATCTTTCGCTGCTGTTTCCCGTGCACTGTAAGTTGGGCATATCATCTTTTTAGTTCCGTAGGGAAATTTTTCGTGAACTCTATTAAGTATTACTTTATGACTTTTGTAAAGGCTGGGTGTGGATACCCAAATTCCTTTTTTAAATTATAAGCTTAAGGAGCATCTTAAGTAATGTATGCGTTGGGAAGCTGTTCGCGTCTGCCACGCGCCGACTCAAGTGCGGACCCGGGGTGCGTCCAGTTTCAGACCCGGCCAAGCGGAGATAGAGCGCTCACTAGGCTGTCAGTTTTGCCCTCAAAGGCATCCGCCAGCAGACGGGCTGTGGTCGGCCCCAGGGTGAAGCCTTGATGGCCATGACCGAAATGAAACCACAGGCCCTTGTGACGGGGCGCCGGGCCCGCCATAGGCAGCATGTCAGGCAGGCAGGGACGGGTGCCGCTCCACTGGGGCTCCTCAATTCTCGGTCCCAGATCGAGCAAGGGGGACAGCCCGTGGACGGCCCGCTCAAGCTGCCTTGTGTCGTGCGGCGCGGACATGGGCACAAGCGCAGCGCCGGTTGACACACGCAGGCCCTGCCGCATGGAGGCAGCCACCACCCCGTAATCCGTGTCCACAAAGGGACGGCGCAGGGAGAGGGGGGCTGCGTAGTGGCCGTGGTAACCCCTCTTTAGAACCATCCTGACCGTATAGCCGAGCGGCTTAAGAACCTCTGGCGACCAGGGGCCCAGGGCAACAACCGCATGTTCTGCTTCCAGTGGCCCGCCAGCACCCGGCAAGCTCCATCCGGACCGTGTGGCGCGCAGGCCGGTAGCGTTGGCGCTCACCATGCGCCCGCCGCGCTGGACGAAGAGATCCGCATAGTGGCCGACAAGGCTGCCCGGATCGGAGCAGGTCCAGCTTTGGAGCCAGTGAATCGCACCCGCAGGGGCGGCTTTGAGCGCCGGTTCCTCGCTCCGGAAGGCCTGGCCATCCAGAACGCGGGAGGTGATGCCGTAAAGCTGTTCCAGCCGGTCCAGATCCGCTGCCGCAGCGTCCAGATTCTTCTGGTGGCGGAAGAGAAAGTTGAAGCCTTCCCGGGAGATCAGGTTGTCCGCGCCGGAGGCGGTAATCAACGGAGCGTGGTCCCGGGGGGCGGAGCGGGTCAATTGGGCATAGATACGGGAGAGCGCCTGGTGGTGGTCGGGGGCGGAGGTGAGGAAATAGCGCCAGAGCGCCGGGGCCATGGACAAAACCGCACGCCAGGACCAGGTCACATCATTGGACTGGCCCAACGCGTAGCTCAAAAGGGTGGGAAGATCCCTCGGCAGGGCATAGGGTTCGGCAGCTTCCGCCTGGATGATCCCGGCATTGCCGAAGCTTGTTTCCTGGCCCGGCGCCTTGCGGTCGGCCACAACAACATTGTGGCCACGGGCCTGCAGTTCCAGGGCTGCGGAAACACCGGCCATTCCAGCGCCCAGAACCAATATCTCAGCCATGATGTGTTTCCTCAACGGGGCGTGGGAAAATATCAATCGAGATTGTGATCGGAGGCGCAAGGGCCTGTCAGGCCCCAGCGCCGCTGCGGTCACTCTTTTGCCGCGATCACCGTGATTTCCACCTTGGCGTCGATCATCAACTGGCAGCCGATGGTGGTGCGCACCGGAAAGGGCTCCGGGAAAGTGCTGGCATAAACGCCGTTAAAGGCGGCGAAGTCGGACGGGTCGGTCAGGAAGCAGGTGCAGGAGACCACGTCGGAAAGGTCCATGTCCTGGGTTTTCAGGCTGGCCTTGATGTTGTCGATGCAGTTCTGGGTCTGGGCCTCGATCCCTTCAGGGATCTTGCCGTCGGCATCAAAGCCGAGTTCGCCGGAGAGATAGACCGTATTGCCAACGCGGCGGATCTTGGACAGTGGGATCTTTGACATGGGGGTGCCTTTCTTCAGTCAAAGGTGAAAAAGCCGTCCGCTTCCGAAATGGGAGCGGCTGCGGCGATGGAGGCAAGGTCAGGTCCCTTGGGGGCCAGACCGGGCAGACCTGAAATGATGGCTTCCAGTTCGGCTGCGATGGCCAGAACACCCAGATCATCGTGACGCTTGCCGACAATCTGAAGGCCGAAGGGCATGTTATTTGCGTCCGTGCCACAGGGGATGGTGATGGCTGGATGTCCGGCAATCGTGGAAGCATAGGCCATGGCCAGCCAGTGATAGTAACTTTGGGTCGGGGTGCCGTCGATCTCCTTGGGATACAGCTCCCGCCAGGACCTTGGCGAAATCGTCACCGCCGGTGAGATCAGGAAATCGCAGGTCTCGAAAAAGGCCTGCCAGTCCCGGTAGTAGCGGCCCTGGTCAATCAGGGCGGTGGCCACGTCTTCGGCGGAATAGCGGCGGCCTTCTTCAATGTTGTCCGTCACATTGGGGCCGACCAGCTCCGGCTGGGTATCGACGAACTCGGCGAGCTTGCCCAGAAACATCACGGCCCTCAGAACCGCAAAGATGCGGTCTGCGCCGTCGCATTTCGGACTGGCCTCCTCCAGCGTGCCGACAAAGGGCGTCAGGGCGGAGACAACGTTTCGGAAGTGGCTGCGCACAAGGCTTTCTGTTGGGGCAAAGCCGTAGTCCTCGGTAAAGGCGACCCTGGCTGAGGACAGCTGGCGCCCTGGCAGGCAGGCAAAGGCGCCAGCATCCCAGGGGGTCTTGCCATTGAGCACAAACGTATAGGGGTCGGTACGGTCCGGGCGGGCCAGAACAGACAGCATCAGGGCCGCATCGGCCACGGAGCGGGCCATCGGGCCGGAGGTGGACAAGGGAATGAGAGCCGCCGGGCGGGTGTCACCTGGCACGATGCCGGGGCTGGGCCGGAAGCCGACCACCCCGCAAAAGGCCGCCGGATTGCGAAGGCTGCCACCGGTGTCCGACCCGGTCGCCAGGGGGGCATAGCCGCAGGCAAGGGCTGCGGCGGAGCCACCGGACGACCCGGCGCAGGTTCTGGAAAGATCGTGGGGATTGGCGGTGACCCCATAGACCCGGTTGCGGGTGTTGCCGCCCGCGCTCCATTCCGGATTGTTGGTCTTGCCAAGCGGGAGGGCGCCTGCCACCCGCATGGCGGCAACAATCGCATCATCTTTGACTGCGATATTGTTCCGGAAGATTTCCGATCCGAAGGTGGTCGGCAGGCCGGTCACATCGATCATGTCCTTCACGGCGAAGGGCAGACCATGGAGCGGCCCCAGGTCTTTGCCCGCCATCACGGCTGCTTCCGCCTGTCTGGCCTCTTTCCGCAAGGCGTCGAAATCTCTGGCGACCAGCGCATTGACCGCATGGTCCAGCGTCTCGGCCCGCGCAATGCAAGCTTCTGTCAGGTCCACGGGAGACAAGTGTTTTCGGGCAATCAGCTGCCGCGCCTCAAGGGCGCCAAGATCTGCCGGATCGGAAACGTGAGCCATGGGGTTTAAGGTCCGCAGTTGCCGGCGGTTGCCGGGAAGGAGAAACGTACAGGTGTCACGCGATCAGGGCCTTGCGCAACATGTTTCCGGCCAGGAGCAGGATTGTCAGCGCAAAAACCAGCTTCAGCTGTTTCGCGGACAGCTTGTGGGCCAGCCTCACCCCGAGCGGCACCGTCAGCATGGTGGCAGCGACCACCAGAAGGACCACCGGCAGGTTGACATAACCGATGGTAAAGGGCGGTTTGCCCGCGATCTGCCAGCCGGTGGCCAGAAAGGTCAGGAAGCCGGGCACGGAGATCAGAAGACCAAAGCCCGGGGACGTGCCTACCGCCCGGTGCGGGGGCACCCCATAAGCGGTCAGAAGCGGCACGGTGAAGGAGCCGCCGCCGATCCCCATCAGGGCAGACAAAAAACCGATCACCATTCCATAGGTCCGGCCAAGCACCGGGGGCGGAAGCTCTGATGAAAGCCGCCAATGGGCGCGGCCAAGGGCCATATAGAGACCCATGGAAACGCCAATTATCCCGAACACCAGTTGCAGGTCCTGAGAGCGCAAGGAGGTGGCCGCCGCCACCCCGGCGACGGACCCGAGCGCGATGAACGGCCCCCAGCTGCGGATCAGGTCCACACTGACGGCGCCACGCCTGGCATGGGCCAGCACGGAGCGGAGCGAGGTGAAGATGATCGTGCCGGTGGAGGTGGCCACACAGATCTGCATCAGCTGATCCGGGTGAAAGCCAAGGGTGGTGAACATGTAGTGGAAGGCGGGCACCAGAATGATGCCGCCACCAACCCCGAGCAGGCCGGATATCAGGCCTGCCAGCGCACCGCACAGGATGACAATGCCGGCCAGCGGCAGGGTGTCCGCTATCATGTCCATCTTCTGACGCTGTCAGCTGGGCCGGCCGGGCAAGCCGGTTCCGTCCGCAATATCGGCAAACAGGCCGGTCATGCCGAGCAGGGCCTGCCGGGCCAGGGATTTGAGGATATGTTCGTCCGGAGCGTGCTGGCTGCAGCCCGCATAGCTGTGCGGGATCCAGATTGTCGGCAGGCTCAGTACATCGGCAAAACAGTCATTGGGCAGGGAGCCGCCCAGATTGGGCAGAAGATGCGGCCGGGCGCCGGTTGTCCTTTCAAGGGAAGCGGACACGAAGCCGACCCAGGGATGGTCCGGGTCCAGCCGGGTGGCCGGGAAAGATCCAAGGTCCGGCTGCAGAACCTGGACTGTTTCAAACCCGTTCTTGTCGAGATGGCGCCGCAACGCGGGGACGATGTCGTCGGGATCGGTACCGACCACAAAACGCAGCTGGCAGGTGGCCCGTGCCCAGCCGGAAATTGCGTTGACGGGGGCGTCCGGCACACCGGATTTCATGGCCAGTACCGCAAAGCTGTTCCAGCCAAACACCCGTTCGGCGGGGGTCAGATCCGCTTCGCCCCAATCCCCGTCCAGGGCAATCCCGGCTTCTACTGCCGGCAGGACGCTCAAGACCTCACGGATGCGCGGGGTCAGGCTGTCCGGGCGCCATTCGGGCACCTTGATCTGGCCGCGCGCATCGGTGATGCACGCGAGCGCATTGGAGAGAATGAGGGCGGGATCGGCCAGGAGGCCGCCGAAATTGCCGGAGTGATGGGCGCCTTCGCGCAGATCGACCAGAAGATCGAAGGTGGCTCCGCCCCGTGAGCCGGTGAAGATCGTCGGGCAGTCCGGCTTCAGCCGGGGGCCGTCGGAGGCGATCAGCACATCGGCTTTCAGCAGGTCTTTCTTGGTTTCACAAAACTGCTTCAGGCCGGGCGAGCCGTTTTCCTCGCCCATTTCCAGCAGGATCTTGGCATTGAAGCCAAGCTCGCCTTGTGCGGCAATCACGGCGGCCAGGGCGCGGATATTGATCAGGTGCTGGCTCTTGTTGTCTGCCGTGCCGCGCCCGTAAAGCCGGTCGCCTTCCTCGACAATCTCGAAAGGGGACAGGCCCTCGCGCCACTGCTCCGTCTGGGCGCGCACCACATCGCCGTGGCCATAGGTCAGTATGGTGGTGAAGGCCGGATCCTCGATGCGTTGCCCCACCAGAATGGGGGCGCCGGCGGGGGCTGGATTGTCGTAGAGGCGGCAGTCAAATCCGAGCTCGGTCAGCATCGGGATCATTGCCTCGTTGAGATAGGCCAGAAGATGAGGTTCGCCGCGCTCTTCCTGGCTTTCGCTCGGGTAGGCGACAAGATTCTGCAAGTCTGTCTTGAAGCTGCCGCCGTCGAAATAGCTGGCACTGATGTTCAGTGCCGTGTCTTTCAGTGTCATGTTAACCTCTTGAAGGGAGATCCGCTTCTTCGATGCCGTCGCCCCAGGGACTGAAGGTTTCGGTGGTGCCGGAATTCAGGCCATCTTCGCGCAGCACGCCCGCCGGGCACGCAAAGGCGTAAGGGAACGGCAGGCGCTTGACGGTTTCCGTCGGTCCATGGGCGGACAGCGCTTCGGTGACCGGGCCCTTCAGCCGGGCGTCCGCCACAATCTGAGCGCCGCCGGAGACATCGATCCGCGGAGCCTCGAACGCCTCCTGAAGGCTCATCCGGCCGTCGATCAGATAGGAGGCGATCTGGCCGACAGCGGCCATGATCTTGCGGCCGCCGGAGGCGCCGAGGGCAAAGCGGCGTCCGCCGGCCTCTCCGGTCACCGGGCAGATATTCATCAGGCAGGCCTTGTCCGGCCCCAGGGAATTCGGTTTGCCCGGTTCCGGGTCAAACCACATGATGCCGTTGTTCAGGAGCATGCCGGTGGATGGGGAGACCACCTTGGAGCCGAAAATCGACAGCAGGGTCTGGGTGACAGCCGCCATGTTGCCAGTCCGGTCGACAATCGAGAAATGGGTGGTGCAGCCAGGCGCGGCCGGATGCTCATGGTCGCCCATTGTGTCCAGGCGGTGCGCATAGGCCTTCTGGAAGGCTTTTGCATAGGCCACATAGGCGGCTGCGTCCGCTGTGCCTGTGGCCGCAATCCGGTCCTGCCAGCTGTCCGGGTCCGGCCAGGTGTCAGCGCTTTGCCAATGTGCCATGGCCTGGGCCAGGGTCGGACCGGCGGTGAGGCCCGGCATTGCCGAAATGTGCCCTGGCCCGTAAGGGATCTTCAGCGGCACTTGCCATTCGGCTTCATAGCCTGCCAGATCGCCAGAGGTCAGGAAGCCGCCTTTTTCTGTCACGTCCTTCACCAGAGCAGCGCCAATGTCGCCCCGGTAAAAGTCGGCCGCCCCCGCCTTGGCCAGCTGGTCAAGGGGCTGCGCGTGCCGGGACTGGTCCAGCCGGATGTTGGAGAGAGCAGTCCAGCCGGCGGATTTCGGCCAGGTGCCGTCTTCCAGAAAGAGGGCGGCTGCGTCCCGGTCGGCGGCAAGTTCACGGGCTGAGGAGCCGATGATCAGCGAGGCGTACCAGTCCACATGCAAGCCCTTGCGGGCGTGGGCGATGGCCGGCTGGAGCAGCTCTGCCCAGGGCATGGTGCCAAAGCGGGCATGCATGGCGGACATTCCTGCGACGGTGCCGGGAACGGCCACAGAGCTCGCACCGCGCACATTCCGGTCGTCCTGCACCGCCTGCCAGGGGAAGAGATCGGAGGCCTTGCCCTTTCCGGACAGCGGGTAATGCGCCACATCCAGGCTGGCGGAAGAGCGCATGCCAAAGCGCAGGGCGTGGGACTGCTGGTCCTCAGCGGTCCATAGCATCATGCCGCCGCCGCCCATGGGGCCGGACATCCACGGCTCCAGAACGCCAAGAGCAAAGCTGACGGCGACGGCCGCATCAAAGGCATTGCCACCTGCGGCCAGCACGTCTGCGCCGGTTTCAGCGGCAACGGCGTGCTGGGCGGCAACCACGCCGCCCTGGCAGCCTACCGCGCCGGGTTTGCGGGTGTTTTGCGAGCGGGAGAAAGACGACATCAGGCGATCCCTCCAGCCAGCGCAGGGGGCAGTTTGGAAATGTCCGGCACGTGCCAGTCCTTGCCCGGCTGGGCGTCGAGTAGTTTCTTCGTATAGGGATGTTTGGGGCTGCCGAAGACGTCCGTGACCGAGCCCTGCTCCACCACATCACCTTCCTGCATCACCAGCAGGTTGTTGCAGATTTCAGCGGCGACCCGCAGATCATGGGTGATGAACAGAACCGTGAGGCCCATTCTGTCGCGGATTTCGTTCAACAGATTGAGGACTTCTTTTTGAACCGATACGTCGAGGGCGGAGACCGCCTCGTCGGCGATCAGCACTTTCGGCTGCACCATCAGCGCGCGGGCAATGCAGATCCGCTGCCGCTGGCCGCCGGAGAACTGGGCCGGATAGCGGTTGAGCGCATCCGGGTCGAGCCGGACAATGCGCATCAGCTCCTTGGCGCGCTCCATCGCCTCAGCGCGGTTCTCTCCAAAATTGACCGGCCCTTCCACCAGTTGGTCCCCAATGGTCCGGCGGGGATTGAGCGAGCCGTAAGGGTCCTGAAAGACAATCTGGATGTCTTTGCGGAATGGGTGCAGGTCGGCCTTGGACAGGGAGGCAATGTTGTGGCCATTGACGACCACATCGCCCGCGTCCGGGTCTTCCAGACGGATCAGGCATTTGACAAGGGTCGACTTGCCCGAGCCGGATTCACCAACAATGCCGAGGGTTTCGCCCCGGCGCACGGCAAAGCTGATCTTTTTGCAGGCATGGACGGTGCGGCCGGGCCGGAACATGGTGCCCTTGACGTGATAGGTCTTGTCCAGATCCGTCACGGTCAGGATCGCATCGCTGTCGCCTGGTTCGGGCAAAGCTTCGGGGTGGCGGCGCGGCACCGCATCGATCAACAGGCGCGTATAGGGGTGCTTGGGCCGGTTCAGCACCTCTTCGGCCGGTCCCTGTTCCACGATTCGCCCGTGCTGCATGACAATCACCCGGTCGGCGATCTCTGCCACAACGTCGAAATCGTGGGTGACGAACATGATGCCGGCAGCGTGTTTTTCCCGCAGTTCCAAAAACAGCTTCAGGATCTGGGCCTGGGTGGACAGGTCCAGTGCGGTGGTGGGCTCGTCGGCAATCAGGAGGGCAGGGTCGAGGGCGAGCGCCATGGCAATGACGATCCGCTGGCGCTGGCCGCCGGACAGCTGATGCGGATAGGAGCCGTAAATGCGCGCTGGGTCGGGCAGGTGCACCTCTTCCAGAAGGGCAAGGGTGCGCTTGCGCCGCTCGGCAGCAGGCAGGCTGGTATGCTGCTGGAACATTTCCTCAATCTGGTTGCCCACCGTGTAACACGGGTTGAGCGCGCTCATGGGCTCCTGAAAGATCATGGCCATATTCTTACCGCGCAGCCTGGCATGGGCGGCGGGTGGCAGGCTCAAGACGTCCTGTCCTGCAAAATGGATCTCACCGGCGGAGGGGGAGAGCGCCTTTGGCAGCAGGCCCATGGTGGTAAACGAGGTGATCGACTTGCCGGAGCCGGATTCTCCGACAATGCAGACGATTTCCCGGGGATTGATGGTGAGCGACAGGTCTTCAACCGCAAAGGGACGGTCGCCGCCCTCCGGCAGCCGGACGCTGAGGTTCTTGATCGACAGGATGGGATCGGACATCAGTTGCGTCCCTCCGGAGCGGTGACATCGCGGATGCCGTCGCCGAACATGTTGATGGCCAGCACGAGCAGGAACAGGGCGACGCCTGGAATGGTGATCAGCCAGGGTTCGAACAGCAGCATTTCCTTGCCTTCAGAAATCATCAGGCCCCAGGACGGGGTGGGCGGCTGAACGCCGAGGCCCAGAAAGCTCAACGCGGCTTCCAGAATGATGGCATGGGCCATTTCCAGGGTCAGGATCACGATCAGGTGGTTCATGACATTGGGCAGAATATCTTTCACCAGAACCCGGGAGAGCGGGGCACCAAGCACTTCGGCCGCCGCCACATATTCCAGCGCGCGCACCTGCATTGTGGCCGAGCGCAGCACGACCGCAAAGCGGTCCCAGAGCAAAAGGCCAAGGACCGCGATCACCACATGGAGCGAGCCGCCGAACAGGGCAACAACGGCAAGAGCCACCAGCACCACGGGCATGGCCAGACGCACATTGATGAGAAAGGTGACGGCCAGATCCACCCGGCCGCCGAAATACCCGGCCAGAATGCCCAGAATAGAGCCGATGATGGCGGAGATGGTGGCGGCGAAGAAGCCGATCATCAGGGAAATCCGGGCGCCATAGACCATCCGGGCCCAATAGTCGCGGCCCAGGGCGTCCGTGCCCAGCGGGTGCTCCCAGGTGCCGCCGAGAAAGACCGGCGGTTTCATGCGTGCCAGGAGGTCCTGGTGATAGGGGCTGTAGGGGGTCAGAAGCGGCGCGCAGATGGCCACGAGCACCATGGCCAGAATAACGGCGAAGCCGAACAGAAGCCCCTTGTGGCTCTTGGCCCGCCGGACCATGGCCTGGCGGGGGGAGAGCGGTGCCTTGCGGGGCGGTGTGACCGGCTCCACGGCCGTTGTCTCAAGTGTCATGTGATTGATCCGGTCTTGGTCAGCCGATGCGCAGGCGCGGGTCCATCCAGGCGTTCAGCACGTCCGCAAGAAAGGTGAAGAAGATGTAGAACATGGAGAAGATCAGGATCAGCGCCTGCATGGTGGGCAGGTCATTGCGCGAGATCGATTCCCAGGCGAGATAGCCGGCGCCATGCAGAGCGAAAATGGCTTCCACCACAACCGAGCCGCCCAGCATGAAGCCCATCTGCACCGCCGCCAGGCTGACCACGGGAATGACCGCGTTGCGCAGTGCATGCTTGAACAGAATTTTCGATTGGCCAAGGCCCTTGGCCCGGGCGGTGCGGATATAGTCCGCGCTCAGAACCTCTAGCATCCCGGCCCGGGTCAGGCGCATGATGGCCGGAGTGGCGTAATAGCCCAGCACCACGGTCGGCAGAATGAAATTCTGCCAGTGATCGGACCCGGAGGCGGGCACCAGCCCCAGCTTGATGGAGAAGATCACGATCAGGATCAGCCCGAACCAGAAGGACGGGATAGCCTGGCCGACGACGGAAATGAACAGGGCGGCCCGGTCGATTAGGGAATTGGGCTTGATCGCGGCGGCCACGCCCATGGGAATGGCCAGAAGCAGGGCGAAGCTGATGGCGCAGACGCCAAGCGTCATGGTCACGTGCAACCTGTCGGCGATCAGGGTGGTCACCGGCAGGTCGAAATACCAGGACTGGCCAAGATCTCCGGACAGGGCGCCGCCAAGCCAGTCGAAATACTGCACGATCAGGGGGCGGTCGAAGCCGAAGCGCTCGTTGATCAGGGCAAGGTCCTCGGCGGTGGCGTTTTCTCCGCCAATGGCAACGGCCGGATCCCCGGCCATGAACAACAGGCTGAAACTGATTGCCGAGACAACCAGCGCGACAAGCACCGCAAGACCGAGGCGCTTGAGGATGAAGAAAGCCATACCGGCATCCCCGTGATGTCAGGAAAAAGAAAACGGGCCGGAAAAGCTTCCGGCCCGCAGGCTTTGGGGGTTACTTCCAGCTGAACTCGTAGAAACGGATGATCTCATCCGGCGTCGGCTGGAAGTCCATGGCCGGGTCCATGACATAGTTCACATTGTAGGTGAATAGCGGCACCCAATAGGCTTCCTCGACGATCTTGTTCAGAGCCTTGGCATAGAGGTCCTTGCGCTCGTCCTTGTCGATCGTGGAATCGGCCTTGTTGACCCAGTCGATGATTTCCGGGTCCTGGGTGTCGTCCAGAGGACCGCCGGTAAAGAATTCGCCGACAATGGCCGAGGCATCCGCCAGGGAGTAGGAGCCCCAGGTCTGGAAGGAAATCGGCACTTCGCCCTTGGTGCGTTTTTCCCGAAGGGCCGCATATTTGAGGTAGTGGAAATTGGTCTTGATGCCGACCGCATTCAAAAACCCGGTCATGGCTTCGGCGTAAGGCCGGTTGCGATAGGCATAGAAGTCGATTTCGAACCCGTCCGGATATCCAGCCTCGGCCAGCAGTTCCTTGGCCTTTTCCGGGTCGTAGTCATAGGTCGGCAGGTCCTGGGTGCAGGCAAACTGGACCGGTGAGCAGGCGCTGTCGATCACCTGGGAGGAGCCCTTGACCAGAGCGTCGACAATCGCCTGGCGGAAGATCGCGCGATAGATCGCCTGGCGGACCTTTTTCTTGGTCATCGGCCCGTTCGGGTCAACCCGGCCGGCCGCGTCCATGGACAGATACCCGATGCGCATGGCTGGCGCGTTGGCCACGGTGAACTTGCCCATGGCGTCCAGCTTCTCCGCCTGGTCAGCCGGAACGTTCCAGAGGAAATCTAGGTCACCATTGAAGAGTTCGGCAATCTGGGTATTGAAATCCGGAATGGTGCGGATGTCGACCTTGCCAACCTTCGCTTTGCCCTTGGGGCCGTCATGGTAGTTTTCGTTTGCTTCCAGCACAAAATGCTTGCCTGGCTCCAGCTCGGTCACCTTGAAGGGGCCGGTGCCGATGGGCTTCAGGCCCATGCCTTTGGGACCAACTTCCTTGTAATATTCATCCGGATACATGGGCACCGGACCAGCCAGGAATTCTTCGGCCGGAGGGAATGGCGCGTCCAGAATGATGCGCACGGTATAGTCATCGACCTTTTCGGCGTGATCCATCCAGCTGACATTCTTCTGGTTCTTCGCGCCATTGTCCGGATTGGCGACAAAGTTGACCGTGTAGACCACATCATCGGCGGTGAACGGCTCGCCATTGTGGAAGGTCACGCCTTCACGCAGCTTCAGTTCCAGGGTGACATCGTCAATCCAGGTCCACTCGGTGGCCAGGTTGCCCTTGTATTCGCCGGTTTCTGGATCGCGGTAGAGCAGGCCGTCCCAGACGGAGTGGGTCAGCAGCAGGCCTTCGCGCGCCGTATTGAAATAAGCATCGGCCGATTCCAGCTCTTTTGGGAAAGCCATATTGACGCTGTTGCTTGCCTTATCGGCAAGAGCTGTGCTGGACATGACAGTTGCCAGCAGCAAAGCGCCAAGCAGTTGCGGGGATTTCATTAGACCAATTCTCCTGTTCTCCTGCAGTCGGCAATTCTTTATTGTATGCTTCTTGAGACTATTTATATACAAAATAGAAAAATTGTATGCAATCCAGAGGCGCATAAAAAATGGTCAAGTCGTCAAAATCGGCAGCGAAAATAAGTGCAGACATAGAGCAACTGATTGCGGAGGGGGCATTTTCCGACGGAGACAAATTGAACGAGGTGGCGCTGGCCGAGCAGTTCAACGTGTCCAGAACGCCCTTGCGCGAGGCGTTTTTGATCCTGGAATCCATCGGCCTGATCGAGCTGATCCCCAACCGGGGCGCCTTTGTAAGGAGGCCCTCCATGGAGCGGCTGGTGGAAATGTTCGAAGTGATGGCGGAACTGGAAAGCTGGTGCGTGAAACTGGCGGCAACCCGGATCACGTCCGCGCAAAAGCTCTATCTGCGGCGGGCGGTTAAGGATTGCGAAACCGCCCTGCAGGAGAGCCGCACCGACCTTTATTACGAAGCCAACCGGCGCCTGCATGAAACGCTTTATGAGGCCTCGGGCAACACGGTTCTGGCGGAAGAGGCGGACCGGATGCACCGCCGTCTGCGGCCATTCCGCCGGAAACAGCTGGAGGCCACCGGCCGTTTGGCCCGGTCGATGCGCGAGCATCTGGACATTCTCGAAGCGATCGAGGGCAGCGATGCCGAAAAGGCCGCCAGCCTGATGCGCGATCACATCATCACCTTGTGCCAGACCTATGCGGATTTCATGGTGACCGGCTTGGAAGGGCCAGCGTCAGCTGTCGGCAAGTGGTGAAGCGGAGAATGTTCTGCATGTCTTGGGGCCGCGAAAGGGGCGGGGAGAAAGGTTTCTTTCAAAAGGCTCCCGGCCAGAGGAATCGCGCAGACCGGAGGCGTCTCAGATTTTATCCGCCAAACGGATCTGGTTTTCCGCCAGGCTGCAGCAGGACGCGCCGAGGCTTGGGAGCCAGGCTCTGATCATCGCAACGCCGGATCCGGCACAGGCCTACCGGAAGGTTTAACCCTGAAGACCTGACAAACTCAGACAAACGCATGGCTGGCCGTTAACGCTGCTTGATTTGATTGCACACGGAGTGTGTGACTTTGGCCAGATGGCGTGATGAAGCGTTGCCGCAACTGCGGGGCCTGGATTCAAATTGTATATGTTTGCAAGTGGTGACCCCGACAGGATTCGAACCTGTGACCCTCAGATTAGGAATCTGATGCTCTATCCTGCTGAGCTACGGGGCCGAAGGAGGTCGATTAGCATGATTTTTCAGACTTTGCGAGCCCCCGGATGCGGAGGAGGGGCAGGTTTCGACAAGGGTTGGGGGCAGGCCAGAAGGCAAGAACGACCGGTCAGCTGCCTTTGCGCAGGGGCTGGTCTTGGACTTGCCGCAATCGCTGCGTAGCTACGCGATTGGAGTGATCGGGGCTATAGTACTCCGCTCCCGCCGGTTGAGAGGTGGCCCCGGCGGTGCATCAGGGCTCGGCGGCCGTCCGGCGGCACCTTGGGCACGGGCAGGCCGGGAGAATCTAGCGCGGCCAGGGCAGGAACAGGCAACAAGATGTGAGGGTGCGCATTTGAGATGCGTGGGCAGGACAGAACCGGCGGGCCGAAATGGGTGGAGTTCACCTTTTTGGAGATATGCCGTCTCAGATCCCGGCGGATTTGCCCCAGTCGGAGCGGACACCGGTAGAGCAGGCACGGGCAGTGCAAATTCCGGTGCATCCGGGGCGTCCGGTCTTATCCGTAAGGCTGCGCGCTGCCCGGCCCGTGCCCGCCGGGGGCGGCTGGCGGGGGCTGTGTTGTTGAGCGCGGCCGCCGTGATGGCGCCCCCCCAGACCCGGGTCCGGGCTGAGCCATCCGGCGCAGGCTCATGTTTTCTAAGCTCTGGGCGTCCCGTCGCGGTGCAGCCGGGAACGGAGCCGGGGATTTTTAAGGACAAAACCGGCGGGCGCTATTTTGCCGCAGGCATTTGGCCTTTTGACGCAACCCTGCCGCAGGCTGGGGAGGGCGGCGCGTTTGAGGCCATTGCTTTGGACGAGGCGAATCGCTGGGGCGTGAGGCCAGCCTGGATCCTGCAGTCGGACGCAGAGGAGGGGCTGTCCCTTTATCAAGATGCTCTGTTGACGCAAGGCGTGGCGCTGTTCCAGCCAAGCGGTGCAACTTTTGCGTGTTCTGACCGGTTGCGCAGGGCGGAGGGCGAAGCGATCGGTGCAAAAGCAGGGCATTGGGGCCACCACTCCGGCTTCAAGGTCTATTCAACTGCTGCGCCCAAAGCGCTGGAAGGCAAGGCGGGGACTTATGTGGTTGCGCGTGGGCGCATTGTTTCGCTTGGAAAAACCGCCCGTACCCGCTATCTCAATTTTGGAAGGCACTGGAAAACCGATTTCACAGGGACGCTCAGCGTCTCTGCGGAAGACCGGTTCAATGCGGTCTTGTCCCGCTCCGGCCGGAGCCTGGAGGGTCTGAGCGGCGCTGTTGTCGAGATCCGGGGTATCCTAGAGGAAAGGGACGGCCCGTTGATCGCACTGAAAGATCCCGGACAACTGGTGGTACTAAAGGGCAGAAGGTCTGGACGTGGCGGCGAAGACAGCAAGTAAAGTCCGGCGCGCAGAGTGCGCGCGCCTGCCTGGTTCCCGGGCCCGGCGCTGGTTTAGCCGCTGGGGACAGTTTCTTTTTGCCTTGATCTTGTCAGGAGTTGCTGCCGCCTGCCAGCTGCTGGGCGACGGCCCGACCGCCAGCACCGTGTCGCCGGGCACGCTGCGTCCGGGGCTGACAAACGAGATCGGCGCACGCGAACACCCCCGCGTGGTGGCGACCTATGGCGGGGTCTACAAGGACCCGGGCGCGGAACGGGCAGTGGCCAGTGTGGTTGGCCGTCTGGTCGCCGCCTCCCAGGACCCGTCGCAGACCTATAAGATCACCATCCTCAATTCTCCGGCGATCAACGCCTTTGCGCTGCCCGGGGGCTATCTTTATGTGACCCGCGGGCTGCTGGCGCTTGCCAATGACACGTCGGAAGTGGCGGCGGTTCTGGCCCATGAAATGGCCCATGTGACCGCCAATCACGCGATCAAGCGCCAGCAGCGCGCCGAAGCGCGCCAACTCGCCAACAAGATCCTGACGGATGTGGTTCAGGATTCGGAAGAGGCGCGCAAGGCGCTGATTTCCTCGCAGCTGTCCTTTGCGCGCTTCAGCCAGGTGCAGGAACTGGAAGCCGATGCCATCGGGGTCAAGACCCTGGCCCGGGCCGGGTTCGACCCTTATGCGGCCTCACGGTTCCTGAAGACCATGGCCGCCTATGCGCGCTACCAGTCTGCGGACAAGTCAGCCTCCACGGCACCGGACTTCCTGTCCTCCCACCCGTCCACACCGGAGCGGCTGCAGATTGCGGTCCGAGCGGCCCGTCAGGTGGGGGCGCCGGGCATTGGCGAGCGCGACCGGGACAGCTATCTGACCCATATTGACGGTATGCTTTATGGCGATGACCCACTGGAAGGTTTCGTGCGCGGGCGGTCGTTCCTGCACAAAGCGCTCGGCATCGGCTTCACCGTGCCAAAGGGCTATATTCTGGAAAATTCCCCCGAAGCGGTTCTGGCCAGCAATGGTTCCGGCACGGCGATCCGGTTTGATGGCGCCGATGTCAGCGGCTATTCCGACCTTGCGGATTATATGAAGTCCGGCTGGATCAATGGCCTGTTGCCGGAAAGCGTGCGCCAGACGACCATTCACGGCCTGCCGGGGGTCACCGGGGCAGCCATCACTCAGGGCTGGTCCTTCCGCATCGCCGTTGTGCGGATCGGACGCACCGGCTACCGGTTTATTTTTGCCAGCCGTTCGCCGAGCCAGAGCTTTGACGACGACTTCCGGGCAACAGTGGACAGTTTCCGGCAATTGACGCCGACCGAGCGGGCAAGATTGGAATCCCTGCGTATCAAGGTCATCAAGACCAAGCCGGGCGACACGCCGCGTAAGCTGGCGGTGGGCATGAGCGGCATTGAGCCGTCCCGGCGGCTGCGGTTCTTCTCCATCCTGAACGATCTGGACGCGAACAAGACGATCCCGCCGGGCACGGCAGTCAAACTGGTGAAGGACTAGAGCATCGCACGATGCTTTTGCCTCCGGCTTCTTGTGGCGCGCCCCAGGTCGGGTCACCGGAGGCTGCGCTTGGAGGGACTTCGGACGTTGTCGCACGTCTGGCCCGATAGCCCGTATCGACCTGCGACGAGCTCCTGGCTGAAGACCCTCCAAGCGCGCTCAAATAGGTTATCAACAATCGCGCTTGGTTGTCTAATTCCGGCCTCACAGTCAAGTCCCAAGCCCTGTTGCCTCCTCACCAGGTCCACGGTTGTCTTCGAAGTCGCTGCC
>NZ_JBSWYH010000026.1:0-92960 GCF_056161025.1 Roseibium sp. AWQ4_254 | reverse complement strand
GAACCAGCTCCGACAAAACTCTCCTGCGAATAGGCCCCACGATCCCAGCCGCCCGTGCTGCCACCCGTTTTCTCAATCGCATTCGTTGCAAGATCGCGAACAAGGATCGGCTCTGCGTTCAACGCTTCACTTGTTGTGAAGCTAAACAGTTCAACAGGGACGGACGCACCAGCAAACCGTACCCACTTGCCGTTTTCTGCGTCACCCCAGGAAATCTGCGTGACGGTTCCCTTCTCGGGGTCCTCGTAGGTCCGGATCTCGAGCTGATTTTGCTGAATGTCTACAAATTTCAGGGTATCGCGACCACCGATGGCCTCGTCCGGATCTTCAACGATCCAGAGGTAAGACGTCTCGGGGGTGATCACGTAAACGTCATTGCCCGCACCACCGTCCGCGGTCTGTGTCTCGCCTTCGACACCGACGCCAGCCTCCAGGTGATCATTACCTGCCCCACCGGTCAGCGTGTCGGAGCCCCCTCCGCCGGTGAGGTTGTCGTCCCCGTCACCGCCGATCAGAGTGTCGCTGCCGCCGCTGCCTTTCAGGACATCATTGCCCGCACCGCCGTCGAGATGGTAGTCGACAGTGTCGAGATCACCGGTGACGCGGTCGTTCAGATCCGCCCCCTTGAAGATTTCAAAGCCAAGTGCGGACAAATTATCCGTAACAAAACCGGATCCTGTTTCAACGACAAGCGTGTCGGTGCCGTCCCCGCCGACATTACGCGCCGCGCCATTTACGGACCAGAACCGGTCACCAAGCGCGTAGTGAACCTCGTCATCACCACCTCCGGCAGCAATGGTATCCTTGCCATCTCCACCGACGATCTTGTCGTCTCCGTCGGTACCAGCAATAAAATCGTCTTCGTCCGTGCCGTAAAGCAGCGCCCGGCCGTGAACGTCGAACTGCAGATTGCTCAACGTCGTGCCGTCAGCAAACTCATACTGTTCGATGTGCTGGCCCTCGTTGGCGATATCGAGATAACCCGCCGGACGACTGCCGTCAGCTGCCCAGGCAAAGCGCAGGGCCTTGCCATTGGGTTCGCCGTGATCGACAAGGGCAACCGACAGATCTGACGGGATCAGGTCCTTGAACCGGACCGTGTCCGCGCCGCCGTTTTCTATTTCCCCGTCGTGCGTGATGATTGCAGAACCAATTTCCGAGGAAATCAGATAGGTGTCATCTCCGCTTTGACCTTTCAAATACTGCCTGGTGCTACTGCTTCCTGTTCCTGCATCCAGAACATCGTCTCCTGCGCCGCCTTCTAGAACATCATCTCCCTCACCGCCCAGGAGCGTGTCATGGCCGTTGCCGCCAATGAGCGTGTCATTGCTTCCGCGGCCTTTCAGAACATCATGACCATTTCCTCCGTAGAGGAGGCTGTCATCCGAGTTTGCCTCAAGATAGTCGTTGCCGTTATTTCCATAAATTACACGAACTGGTGTTACCAAGTCCGTCTCATGGCTTCGAAGGTCTCGATATCCGGTTTCAGGGTCGTAGATATGAAGCTTGCTACCGCCCTCTTTCATGTTGTTGTGTGCATAAAACTTAAAATCAACAAAGCCGGTTTGCGTGGCACTGTAAGTTCCCGTGACCTCTCTATCGTCATCGTTGTCAAACAGAACAAACTGGCCGTCGACATAAAGCAGACCAGCGTCGTCTACATCTTCCTTGAAGGTATAATTTTTGCCTGCAACCACAAACATCTGACCTTCGTAGACATAAAGATTGTGCTCTTTACCTGTATGATGGTTGATGCTCTGAGCGTCGACTTTCCAGTCCGGCGCCCGTGAACTTTCCAGGGTCAGGAGTTGATGTACGCTCGCAGTGTGAATGCCGTTGTTTATATAGCTCGCCCAAGTCAAATCCGTCAGATAGGTGTCGCTGTCTGCGTCACCGACAGCCGTTTGGAATGCGCCAAGATGCCCGATCCAGTAGCTGTCGCCGTTGTCGAAGGCGAGGCGTTCAATGCGGCGGTCGCCGGAGACCCACCAGCCATTGATCGTGATGGATCCGGTCAGCGGAGCCAGGCCGTTTGCTGCGGCGGCATTCTGCTCTGATGAATTTTCGGCATAAAACTCGATCTTCAAATTGTTGCCCGACCGGGTCAACTTCAGATCGTCCATCTCGATTCCCTTGCCGAACACCAGCGTGTCGCCATTTGGACCGTTGCCGGTGTCAGCGATCACATCGTCGCCGTCTCCGCGTTCATACGTGTAGGTGTCGTCGCCTGCACCGCCTTCCAGGCGATCGTCTCCGGTGCCGCCCGCGAGCGTGTCGTCGCCGGTGTTGCCCTTGAGCGTATCGTTTCCTGCTCCGCCGATCAGGGCGGTGGCTTCCGTCGAGGCGGTCAGGGTGTCGTCGCCATCCCGGCCGTAGATTGCGTCATAGCCCGCACCGTTCAGCGTTTCACCGGTCGCGGTGCCGATCAGGATATTGGCATCGTCGGTTTCGATCTCTACCGCACCACCGTCGAAGGAGACCTGAAGCGGGTCCTCCTTTTCCAGATCCATCAGGAAGACATCGTGGTTGGTGGTCTCGGTATGGCCGTTGCCGACCACATTATGTTCCGCCGTTTCTGCCAGATCCGCCGCAATCTGCGCACGTGTGACCGTGCCGCCGTCGAGATCCGAGAGATGGCCTTCCAACTCGTCAAGAGACGGTTCGCGCCCGAGTGTGTTGTGGTAAAGCCGCGCGACAAAACCTGCATCACTCAAAGTGCCGTACCGGACCGCATATTCGTTGGACAAAAGCAACGCTTTGGTCAGCGCCACGCGATTCAGCTGGCTGTCGGCCGCGTGTTCCACAAGGACCTCGACTTCCGACAGATCCATATCGCGATCGAGAACGGCATCGTAGATCCGCGCGGCTTCGGCGAGCAGACGCTCCTTGGCCTCGGCGTCGAATGTCTGGGTGAAGACGGCCGTGGTGCCATTCACGGTCTTTCGCATCTCCCAGGTTTCCAGGCCCAGGCCATCGACCGCATGGGCGACGATGATATGCGCATCCGTCGATGTTGCCGTGACGCCATTGCCCCAGGAATAACTGCCGTTTTCAACCGGAGAGCGGTCGATCGTCTGGGTGACGTCATCTCGAAGGATCGTTGTCTGAAGACCGTCGGCAGACGTCGTGGTCACGGAACTCCGGGTGCCCTTGTCACCGAAAGCCGTCTCGGTGATCGTGACACTGCCGTCTGCTCCAGTCACGGATACGAATGTCTTGTCGACAGCCGTATCGCCGTCAAAGTCATACGCTCGGTTAACCGTTCTGCCATCGGCGCTGACGGTTTCCTCGAAGCTGGAACGCAAAGCGCCGTTGTCGAACCAGTCGGTGCTGTTGGTCGTCGTCGACCCGTCGGCGTTCAAGGTGGTGACGGTGATCTCGGTGTTGTCCACCTCTCCGTTGCCGTCGGAATCCACCACAGTTGTCGAGTGCAATCCGTTGGCCGAAGTCGTTGTCGTGCTGGAGAATTCCAGACGGTCGTCTGCACCGCGTTCCTCAAACGTGCTGATCTCGTTGCCTGCCGCATCATGGGACATGGTGGTGACACGGGTGATGTCCGCCGTACCGTCACCGTCGATGTCAAAGGCGTAGCTCTGAGTGGCCCCATTGGCCGACATCGTCTTGGTGATAACGGCCTCGGTCGACCCATCCGCTGCCCTGTCGGTGTAGGTGACCGTTTCGGTGCGGCTGAGATCGATCTGCGTTACCATTTGAAGGTCATCAGATCCATCGCCGTCCCGGTCGAGCGTGGAGGTCACGGTGCGCCCGTCAGCGCTGATAACAGTCTGCGAGCTACGCAGGAGCGCGCCACCTGAGCCGTAAAGGCTCACCGTTTCCGTACTGCCGCCTGACGCGCCAAGCTGAAGGGAATTCACCCGGTTATCTGTACCGTCTCCGTTAAAGTCGGTTGTTTGCGCGACATCAAGGCCATCTCCGCTGGTCGTACGTGTCTGAGACGCTGTTAACGTATTTGCAGCATTGCGCGTTTCCCAGGTCTCCAGAGTCTCGCCGTCTGTAGCAAAGGTCGTGCTGAAGGATGTAGCCGTCTCGAAGCTGCCATCACCGTCAAGATCTAGGGAAGCTGTGCTGGCAAGACCGTCGTCGGATGTGATGACCTGCTCCCTGGCAAGTAGCGCTCCCGCACCGTCCCGGTGCTCAGCGGTTCGAGTCCGGCTGCCGTCGGAACCTAGGGTAATACTGGCCGCAAGGGTGCGATCATCGCGACCATCGCCGTCAAGGTCGTAACCCATCGTCCGGGTCAGACCGTTGCCGCTTTCCGTGGCAACCATCCGTGCCACCAGCGCGCCAGTTGCAGCAAAATAAGACGAAGTCGTTGTCGTGGCACCGTCATCGCCGACGGTCGTGACCATATCCTCATCGTTCTGGCCATCGCCATCCCGGTCGACATGAAGCGAGGTCGTGCGGCCATCTCCGCTGACGGTTTCAACCGTCTTTTCAATGAGCGCGCCACTCTGTGCAGCCACGTCGGTCGTCGTCGTGACCGTGCCGTCCTGGGCAATCACCGTCTGGCGTGCCGTTGTTCGATCTGCCTGGCCGTCCGCGTCCAGATCGTCGGCAAGGCTGCTCGACAGACCGTCGTCACCGGTTGCCGCGACCGAGCGGGACCAAAGTGTGCCGTCACGTCCCTTGAGGTCGTTGGTTTCGGTAACAGACCCGTCGGCATTCAGAACGCGGGTGGTGGTTGCCACCGTTTCAAAAGTTCCATCGCCAAGCCGATCGGCCTCAGCCGTGGTGATCAGGCCATTGGCACTGGTGACCAATCTGGTCTGGCTCTGAAGGCTGCCGTCGGATGCAAGATACTCCGTCAGCGTTTCGACAATGCCGGTATCGGCTATCGTCTGCGTGGTCCGGATATCCGTATTGCCGTCGCCGTCGACATCTTCGGTCGTGACGACAGAACGGGAATTGTCGGTGACGCTTCGCGTCGATGCGCTGCGCAGAAGACCAGCGCCATCGCGCAGTTCGCTGGACACAACTGTCGATCCGTCGGTGTTCAGAACCGTCGTGGACGTCTCGACAAGATCATAGGTTCCATCACCATCGGCATCGGTGCTGACGGTGGTCACGAGACCGTCGTCGCTGACCTCCGTCCGGGTCCGGCTTAAAAGCGTATTATTCGAAGACCGGATATCCACCGTCGCGGTGGTGCCGCCGTCGCTCTCCAGAACGCTTGTCTCGGTGACGACACGCTCAAAAGTGCCGTCTCCGTCGCTGTCTGTCGCCGTGCTTGTCTCCAGCCCGTCATCGCTGACAGTCACAACAGACGCGCTTCTGAGCGACTGATCTCCGTTCAACGTCTGTTGCGTGGTTGTTTGGCTGCCATCAGCATTCAAAACACTTGTGCGCGTCGCCGTAACGTCAGCGGTCAGATCACCGTCAAGGTCCGTTGCCGTCTCGCTCACAAGACCGTTGGCGCTGGTGCTGGTCACCGTCTGCCCCAGCACCGTGCCGTCATTGGCCGTCACCGTCTCGGTCAGTGTGATCGCCCCGTCACTGCCTTCGTTCCTGACCGAGAGCGAATCGGTGTTGCCGTCGCCGTCCCTGTCGACCGTGACCGTGCGCACGCGCCGGTCGGCGCTGTCATGCACAATTGTCCGCGCCAGCAAATTCGTCTCATCACCGGCATAGCTCGACGAAGTACGCGTGGTGCCGCCATCGGTCTCCAGAACCCGCGTCTCGACGGACTTTTCCTCATAAGCGCCATCGCCGTCAACATCGGTCCGGACTGTCGTCGTCAGTCCGTCCGCGCTGGTGACGGTCTCGCTTACAGTCCTTAGGGACTGATCCTGATTGCTGGTCGTAACCGTCCGTGTGGAGGTGCCGTCGCCATTCAGAACCGTGACGTCGGAAACGCTCAGATCCGTGTCGCCGTCAGCGTCTGCATCGGTTGTAACGGTCTTCGTCAGACCGTCGGAACTTGTCGTTGAAGTTGTGACGGCATTGACGGACCCATCCGCATTACGTGTGTAACTTGTCGCGATTCTCTCATTGGTTGTAGCACTGACCGCAACAGAAGACACAAGGTCCGTAGACTCAAAACTCCCGTTCTGGTTGAGATCCGCCCAGGTTGTGGAGCTGACCTTGTCCGCGCCGAGCGTTTCCTTCGTTTTTGCCCGCACCGAACCATCAGTGTTTGTCACCGTGACCACCGTCTCGCGGCTGTCATCGGCATTGATCACGGTTTCTTCGACGGTCTTGACATCAATGTCGCCGTCGCCGTCCTGATCGAGCTCGGTCGTCTTGGTCAAGGCATCGTCCGACTGGACAGTCGTCGAGCTGCTGCGCACCGAGCCGTCGCCGTTCTTGACGGTGAGCACGGAGGTCGTAACACCATCCGGGGCAACGGTGATGGCCAGGTCCTCGCGCGTGTCAGTATCGCCGTCGCCATCAAGATCGCGCAGGATCGTCTTGGTACGACCATCCGCACTGACATCTTCCTGAACATGCGCGCGCAGGGATCCGTCCCGGTTGGCGGTTGCCACGGTTTCGGTACGGCTGTCATCGACATGAACCGTCACCGTGTGGGTCACGGTGGTGTCGGCCAGTCCGTCGCCATCCCGATCCGTCCCTTCGGTGCGGACAAGACCGTTGACCGAGACGGTTTCGGAGCGGCTGGTGATCACCGAACCGTCCTGCGCCAGATCGCTGAGCACGATCGTCCGGCTGCCGTCGGCATGCTCGGTGCGAACCTCGCGCTGGTCGAACCAGCCGCCCCCCATCAGGTCGCGTTCGATGGTCTCGACCTTGCCGTCCGCGCTCGTCGTCGTGACAATGCGGGTTTCCAGCACCGCCGTTGCCGCAACGCTGCCGTTGAGATTGGATTCCGTTTCGGTGCGGCTGCCATCCGGATTGACCACCGTCACGATGGTCTGGATGCGGTCGGTCACCCCGTCGCCATTGTCGTCATAGCGGTTGGTGATATCGAGCCCGTCCGGGCTGAAGGTCGAGTGGATCTCATAAGCCTTGCTGCCATCCGCCGCATAGGCGGCCGAGGTCAGCACCCGGTTGCCGCTGCCATCGGTTGTTTCCACCTGCTCGACCCGGTGTCCCTGGGCCTCGGAAGCCAGCAGCATGTCGCCGACCGTGCCTGTGGTGCCGTCGGAGCGTTTGAAGGTCGTCTGTCCGGTGATCACCGAGCCATCGGCAAGCTCGATATGGGTTGCGTCCGCCGTCAGGTCGAGTTCCGTAATGCCAAGCTCGGCCAGGGTTTTCGAGACGAGCGACCCATCCGCATTGGTCACCATCAGTTTGAATTTGGAAAAATCCGTATCACTGGCGTTCAGGACGCCGTCGCTGTTCGTGTCGAAGACGGAGGCCAGGGCTTCCAGATCACTGGTTGCGGTCGGATCCCACTCGGTGAAGATAAACTGGCGCTTTTCGGTGATCTCGTTGCGGCCGTCAGGGTCAAAGTAAAGGATCCCGTCCCCCTCGCCCGCCCAGGCCGTGCGGCGCAGAAACCCATCGCCCTCAGAGTCGAGGAATACGGTCGACCGATCCAGCGCCGTGACCTCGATCCCATCACCGTCAAGATCAAGAAGAACAGGCTTGCCGTTGCCGTCGCCATCGCCGCCGGATTCGCCTTCGCTTTTGTTGTTTCCGTACTTCCCTTCGGCCTCCGCGCGATTGTGTTCGCGTGCGCTGACCTCACCATCATTGTCGTAGTCGCCAAGGCCACCGCTGCCAATGCCCGTCTCCCGGGAACGGGTCGTGTCGACGGTCGAGCCCTCCGAGTCACGGCCCGAATCTCTGTCCGAGGCCGACGAAGCAGCAAAGTCTCTACCCTTGTCGCGACCGTGTTTGATCGACGCTTCCAGACGGGAAAAGTCTTTCGCACTCATGAAAGCGGACGTCCAGCCAACACCAGACTTATCTATGTTTTTCGCGCGGTATTCACTCCATGCCGCAGCATTCACCTCGCGGTTTGTTCCGCCCGCAGCCGCAGCACCAAATGCAACGGCTTCTGCTCGGCCTTGAGACGTTGAATCATAGGATGAGTTTTGGTTCGCTCTGTATCCAATGACCGCATGCCCATTTAGCGGCACAACTCCCTCAAGTTGAGTAACGGCAACGGCATTTCCACTAGCAAAATTTTCTTTCTGATACTCAAACCCTTTCCCATCTGCCCAAGAGTCATTGTGGACTCTTACACCACCGGCCACATAGGTATGGAATTCATCAACTTCAAAGTTGTATGTTTTCCAACCTTTCTTATAAACAGGCTTAAGCGCAAGACTTCCGCTCTCCGGGTAATAGTAACCTTCACCCTGTTCGAACATATCTGCGGTCTCTGCGGAATAAACAATACGTTCTGAAGTGACTTCGACTTCTGTGCCGTCGGCTAACACCAAAACTCCTTTACCGCCTTGAACTAGACTATCGATCTCACGAAAGCCGCCATTCGCGGAGAGAAACTGGTGCTCTGGTGTCGTCACCAGTTCTTTTTCTTCACCGTTGTCTACCCAACACAACCTAAGCCAAACATCTGTTATATTTTCGAAAACCCGAACGACTTTTCGCGGCAACAGCGCTCCCCGACCCAATTCAACTGTTGAATCAAATGAAAGAACGGTATGGCCAGGGCGAATTTCCTCAATAGGCAACGTACCAGACGACAAAACAATCGGAGTCCCGCCAGCAAAGCAACGATCTACAAATATTTCTTCTAATCTTCGAACAAAATCGGTAAGATCCGCTTTTATCTTTGACTGATGCTCCAAACTACCTAAGATAATTCCAAACTTTGCAACCCCTTCCGCTCCAACTCTAAACTTGCCGTCCTCGTAGTGTAATCCTGCGTTGCCTTTGACTGAGTAGCCCTGCGCCACCCCCAGCGCAGTCCAAAAGTCCCCCTGAATAAACTGAGCACCGACAAACGACTTGAAATCATCAACCTTCAAGTTTGGCAGATCAATTTTGCTGCTGAAATTGAGCCCAAAGCCCCTAAAAGCACCCGAAAACTCAAGATCAACAACAAATGTGTTGGGATCCGCGGACAGCGAAACGATCGCCCCTGTTCCTCTCTGACCATAAGTTACAGTTCCACCGATATCAGGAGCATAGTACTCATCATTCACGTATTCTTCTCGTATAGTGTAGTACGTGTCTGGAATATTGTATTGACCAATATGCGAGTGCTTCCATATGGACCCATCCCAGATGGGTGTTTCTTCCTTCGAGCCGTATAGTACGAGGGCTTCACTTTTTGCTCCAATTTTTACTTTGCTACCGCCAGCCATATGCCCCTCCTAAAATCTGCGCATTAAAATGATGAAAATTGACAAAAAAACCAAAGCGTACACAATCAAAACATAATATTCTATCTTTCCATCAAATAAATAAGCAATAAAAAAAACAATTGGTACATTTATTAGAAGTAAAGCGGATCCATATATCAATCTAAGCATTCTAAAATATCTCCGACCAAAATCCAAAAAAGAATACATTCCTACTTGAGCGCTTCTTGAGACAAATAACCTCACAAAAAACTAACAAGGACAACGAATCACCAAACATATATTTGAATACTTCAAGATATAAAGTTAAATATATGAATTTTTTAATTCTATTTTGCTTTTAATTCCCACAAGAAAACTGATTATTAAAAAATAAAAATCAAAGAGACATCTCATTTTCACCAATACTACTTCTATCGAAATTTTCTTCTGAGCTCTCAAGTAGATATCGAAAATCGATAAGAATTTTTGCGTATTAAACGAAATAAATGACGGCACTTGAAACTATTTGTTCGCACAATCCACCTTACAACCAACATGGATACAACAAAGGTTGTAGAATTATACACCATAGATGTTTTGCACATAACTCCCCCCCAATGTCGCAAACCCACAGCGACGAAAAAAAATGTCGCTCTCAGCCACGTTTATTCCATTCGTCACATGCACCATTACGTGCGCGCAACGCCGCTCCTTTACCCAATGCCGGACCGCCTGCATCAGCCGGAGAGCAACTTTACCTGCGAGCACCTTCCCGGAGAGCTGCTGGCTGATATTCAGCGTCTGCACTGTTGCAATCAGCGCTCCAGACCCCAGGAAATACTCCCCCGCAAGAACCGAGGCAAAGCCGTAGAGGCCTTCTTCTGCAAGTGGCTCACTGCCGGCTGGAACGGCATAGATCAGCCCGAACCGGTTCGGCTGTGCCATCGCCTTGTCGAAAATCGCGCGGGCTTTTGCTTCAGAAAACGGAATGTCACGGAAGATCGTGTTCTGATGCGCTTCACGGGCGAGATAGACACCAGCGCGATAGTCCGCCTCGGACTCCTCCGCCAACCGGACCACCATATTGCCTTTGACCCGCGCCGTGTCGGCCGCGCCGCCGAATAACCTGGCATCCACCGCCGCGCCACCCGCCTGCACAGCCGTTCTCGTTTCGCCAGGCACACTTTCCCTGTGCCCGGAGAGATCAAACTCTCTTCTGTCCACCTTGCCCCAGTCCCCTGCCGTTACCGGATCACGCATCCTGCTAAGACAACGCCTTCGGTCAGAGCCATCTTTCAGAAATATTTGATAGCGTTAAGAAAACATTAGCAATAATGCGGAGAGGTGCGCAACCAGATTTTTGCGATTTTCAGTTGAAATTTTGTCGCAGCGCCTTCGGTCCCATCGGCAAGTTATTCACGCTCTTGCGCGCGGTTCGGGGGCAAACGCCTGCAAGCTGTGAGGCGCTTTCCGGCGTGTGCCCGCTGTCCATCAAACGGACGAGCCGCACTCGACCAAGAGGCGTCAATCGGGCATTCTTGTGAATGTTCATTCGGCTGCTCCGGGAAGGCGTGAAGTTTGGTAACTCCAGTCTCCTCGTAAAGCCCCGAAGGGACAACCTGTTGAAAGCTCACACCTAGAACCTCGGGCGATAATGGCTTGGAGTGGACTTGACCTGTTTCAAATGCATGAAGGTTCTTGCCCGCTTTTTGCCCCACACCGGGAAGACCGGCATTTCCAAGTTCGTGCCGATTTGCTAGCGTTTGGAATGTTCCTTGTCCCAACGCGCTTAACGACTTCTGCCAGATCCTGCTGTGTCCACGCGGTCTGGCTCAGCTTTGCGGTTGTCCTGCTGTCTGTTTCCCTGGCAAAAGCCGAGCGAGCGCTCGTGCTAACGATGGCAGACAATGCGGCCCCAGCGGAACAGGCTGCCAAGTTCGTTCTCTCCGCCTATGACATTTTGGAGATCCCGGTCAAGATTGTCCGCGCACCGCACTCACGAACCTTACTGATGGCGTCCAGTGGACGGGCCGACGGTGAAATTGCGACCAGTGCTGCGGTGGAAGACAAATTTCCAACCCTTATGCGCGTCAATGTCCCGCTTGTTGCCATCCCCGTCATGGTCTTTGTATGTGAGGACGTGGAGGATGCGCTCTTCCGGGCCGCCTTGCCGTCCAAGCGCGTCGGCCGCCTGTCCGGGGCCGTGGTTCTTGAGACCCTGACACAAGACTATGAAAACGTCTGGACTGGCGAAACCTTCGATGAACTGTTCGACATGCTGAAGGCCGGGCGTCTTGATGCGGTTCTCGGCCCCAAAGCCGTCCTGAAGAAATATCGGACGAAACATGACCTGGACTGCATTCGGCACCTGCAAACCCCGGTCGAAACCGTGCATCTCTATCATTATCTGCACGAAAAGAACGCAGCCCTTGTTCCCCTGATTACCGAAGCGCTCAAGCAGGTTACACATATGAGCCCTCTGGGCAACTGAAGCACCCGGGCGAACCGGGCATCAAGCGGTCCGTTCGGACGCGGATTTCACAGTCTTCTCCGGTCTTTGACGAAGCTACCTGGCAGAAACAGACCTGACGGGGTTTGTTTTAAGGCTTTGCCACCAGCACACCATCTTCCAAGGCCAACGTGCGGGTGCCAAGACGGTTCCGGAAGGTCGCGTCGTGGGAGACGATGATCATGGCCTGCGGCAGGCCCGACAGAATTTCGATCAAACGGGCTTCATTTTTCCCGTCCAGGGCATTGGTCGGCTCGTCCAGCAGCAAAATATCCGGGGACATGGCCAGTACCGTCGCCAGACTGACAAGCCGTTTTTCGCCGCCCGACAGCTTGTAGGTTATGCGCTCTTTTAGCGGGCAAAGATCCAGCTCGGCCAAAACACGGTCAACGATGTCCGCCGCCTCTGCCCGGCTCTTGCCCAGATTGAGCGGACCAAAGGCAATGTCTTCGGCAACGGTCGGGCAAAACAGCTGATCGTCCGGATCCTGAAACACAAACCCGGCCCTGCGCCGGACAGCCTGAAAATCCGATTCAGTGGCACACTGCCTCCCGAAGGCGCGGATAGTGCCTGCCTCAGGCACCAACAGTCCGACAATCAGGCGCAGCAGTGTGCTTTTGCCAGCCCCATTGTGGCCGCTGATCACCAGCCGTTCCCCTTCTGACAGGCACAGGGACGCGCCTTTGAGAACAGGTGCATGGCCGGGATAGCCAAACCGGAGGCCAGTCAATTCAAGCAGCGGCGCCAATCGTTCCCTCCAAGCCCAAGAGACAGAGCGCCAGCAGGACTGCGCCCCCAGCGAACACGCCGTCCCGGCCGGTGAACCGCATCGTGTCGAGCAACGGGAGCCCTCCGGTAAATCCCCGGCACTTCATGGCTGCAAGAATGCGTTCGGACCGGTCAACTGAGCGCACCAGCATCATGCCCACCAGATAGCCAACAGATCTATAGGTGTGCAGCGAGTTTTGCAGTCGAAAGCAGCGCACCTTCATCGCCCCGCGCAAGCGCAGGTATTCCTGATGCAGCACGTCGATATAGCGCACGGTGAACATCAGGAGATGGACCAGTGTCTGTGGCATTTTCAGGCGGTTCAGGGCATGACCAAGGGTCACCGGTTCAAGCGTTCCCACAAGCACCATCAGCATGAGAATGACGGCATTTGCCTTCAGGGCAATCTCCGCCGCCCGGGCAAGCCCTTCTAGGGAAAAGCCGAATCCGAACACAGTGAAAAGCGGTGAGCCTGTAACCGTGAAAGGCAACAGCACCAGCATGAAGACAACAAAACCGTCCATCGCCGCCATTCGCCGCAAGGTTGCCTTGACCGGAATACGGGCCACCAGCAGACCTGCAATGGCCACAGCTAACCCGAGGGGCAGCACGGCCAGGCTCTTGAGGCTGACCATCAGAACCGCAAAGGCGGCAGCCGCCAGAATGCGGGTGCGCGGGTCCAGCCCGTCCAGACCCGTTTTGACCTGGACTTGACTGGAGCGGACGAGACCCGGCGCCCCGGTGGAAACGAGGTGCCCCATGCCTAGGCCTGCCCCTCCGCCTGAGCCAGCTTGCGCCGTGCGGCAAGGTAGAAAAAGAGGCCGAACAGCCCGGCAATGTAGCCGATCCCGCCCAGAATGGTCTGGAAGTCGTTCTTTTCCTTGTAGGCGGCAATCTCCCGCCTCAAAGGTGTCACCTCCTTGTGGATCATCTGCCGTAACTGCTCCCGGTTTTCTTCAAGTGCTGCAAGGGAGGCTTGGCCTGCCTGTTCCTCAACCGTCTGTGCGGTTTGCCGCAGGGCTGCCGGGCGTGTTTTCTGTGGCCCTGTCCCCGTTTCACCCCCACCAGTATTTGCCGTCTGACCGATCTCCGGAAGGTCTTCCAGCTCCATACGCACTTGGGCGATGTGACCGGCCCCGAGATTGGCCTTGAAGACATGGACAACCCGCTTGCTGGGCGTGAAGGTGAAAAAGCCATCGCTGTCAGTGATCGCCTCGCCCAGTTTGGCGCCATCTTCGTCAAAGACTTCAACCAGGGCACCTGTGGCCATGTCGCCGTTCGAAAACCCGATTTCCCCCTCAATCACGTCCCCGTTTGCAAAAACCGAGGCAATCACCTTGTGGGCCTGAGCCGGGAGCAGGCCCATGCCGGCAAACAAGAGGCCTGACAGCAAAAAGATGGCAGCGCGTCTCATGGGGTCCTCCTGATGGGCGAGTGAAGAGCGGAAAACAGATCCGGTTTGACCCTGCGCGCCAGATAGACGGCAAAGCCGGTCAAAAGTCCCTCGACGGCCACCACCGGAAGATGGGCGAAAAACACCAGTTTGGCGGCCGGAACGAATTCCTCTCCGCTCAAGGCCAAGGCTGCGCCAACCAGAAACGTCGTCAGAACAATGGCAAGCGCCCCGCCCGCCCCTCCCCAAAGAGCGGCCACCAAAGGCGTCCCTCTGGCCGCTCCCCGGCCACAGAGATAGTAGACCGCAACAGCAGGCAGAGCGATGTTCAACGTGTTGACCCCGAGCACGGTGAGCCCGCCAAAACCGAAAAAGGCAGCTTGCAGCAAGAGGCCGACAAACAAGGCGGGAAAAGCTGCCCAGCCGAGAACAAGCCCGGCCAGACCATTCAAGATGAGGTGGACACTGGAGGGACCGACCGGCACATGGATGAGAGAGGCGACGAAAAACATCGCACTCAGCACCCCTGCCGCCGGGATCTTCTCCATGGGCAGGGCGCGCAGGCCAAGGGCTATGCCCCCGGCCGCAAGCCCTGCACCGCCCAGAACAACCGGCATCGACAAGGCGCCATCAACAATATGCATTGGTCTCCCTCCGCTATGTCCAGGAGTTTTAGAAGCTATCGCGTTCATCGGGATTCAATTCGTGTTGTCTTTTGTGTCGAAATCTCTGATTTCAGGCTGCGAAAGGCAAATCCGATGAAACGCGCTTTGCTCTAGTCGACGTCGTAGGCGCGGATCCAGATCACCGCATCCTGGCTGAGTTCCTTGCCTTCATGCTCCTTTGCAGGACCGGAGCCCAGAGCTGCAAATCCCCAGAACCCGGCCTTCGGGATGCCGAAAGTGAAATAGCCGTTGTCATCGGAGATTGCGACGATGCCCCCGCCCGGCAGGGGAGACGCAGTTGGTGCGGTGGGGGTGTTGGCATCCATGTCCGGCTCTGCGGCCATATACTCAATCTCGATCTCCGCTCCGGCCACAGGCTTGCCCTCTGACAGGACCCGGCCGGAGAAGGTGGAACCGGCCACAATGTTGGTCGGCCGGTTCAGCGGCAGGATTTCTGTCGCAAGCCCTTGCGGCTCCATCCAGTCCGTCGGGATCTCGTTCCTGGTCACGTAGGATTTCGTGATCTGCTGGATATAGATGTCTTCACTTTCTTCATAGTACGGTGCAGGTTCCACAACGAGCACATAGTCCCCGCTGCGTTTAACCGGAAGCGTGACGTCAAAGGCTGCGGCCTCATTTTCCGACCCGGAAAAGGTGATCGGCTTCAGGCTGTCCTTCAGGTCAATCTTCTGGCCGCGATTCACGGCATAAACCTGAAGGGGCTCTGCCATATCCATGACATGGCCGTTTTCGAACGGATGCCAAAACAGGAGTTTCACCGGGACATCCCCGGCTTTGTCCAGATTGACCTCAGGCGTATACGCCAGCTGAAAATGGGCCTGGGCAGCAAAAGGGGTCAGCAATGTGGCCGCGCAAAGCGCACCAAGGCCAAGCTTGCGAAGTGTCATATGACGTCTCTCTCAATGGGCCACCGGGACGGATTGCCCGGTCTGGTCGACTGAAAGGACGGTCGGGGAAAGAAGCGGAAAGCGGATGGAGGGTGTCCCGCCGCTTGGCCGCGTGACGCTCACCCCGGCGTCCGGTTGCGGTGTCAGGTCCGGCTGGCCGGCCATGACAATCAGCGGCAGGTCTCCTGGCTTGCGGGTCAAGGCATCCACCGGCCTTCCCGGCGCGCGCTTGCGCCAGTGGCTTTGTCGGTTTCAGCTCACCGCCTACAGTTGCGGGGGCAGCCACGGCTTTAGTCCCTGATGGGTACGCTTCACCGTGTTCCCTTTTAATCCCGGTGCCAGGATCTGGCGCCGGAAACCGTTGACCTGGCATTTTTGGCCCTGATCCAGCAGCCTTGTCAATCGTCTTTCTGCAAGAGACTTTTGGCATGCGCCTCGCAGGGCAAGGCCAAAAAATAAGTGGCGGAGCCAGGCTCCGCCACTGAACAAGATTAAAAAAAAGTCCTGGATCAAAGGTTTGGCGCGTCCTGCCTGTTCTGGGCATTCAGCAAAAAGGTCTGGTGCGGTGTCCCGCTAAAAAACTGTTTCCCGCTCCTGTGGAGCGTGCCGCGAACCTTGAGCTGTCGTCACATTTGCCCGGGTCAAGAAAAGTTCTGATGTCAGGCCGCGGCGGGCAAATCTGTCCTAAGCGCTATTTTCACTAAACGATGGGGTAGCCGTCAATGACGTTACGGTAAAATCCGGCAATGTCTTTTGACGCCTCAAGGTCCGGATGAAATTCGTCTGTCCAGCGTCCGCGCACAACATTGCGGATGTCGACCAGCGTCACATTCGGATAGAGCGCATCAATCTCCTGAAGCATGGTGTAAAACCGGTCGACCAAAAGGTGCAGGATACCGGAGATCAACTTCTTGTCCGCCTCGATCCTGAAATTGCGCTTCACAAAAGGCCGTCCGAACCAGGGGCCATCGCTATGGGCCACCGGGTAGTCATAGCCATGGACGAGGATTTGTGTCCGCGGCGCTTTTTTCAAAACATAGCCGGCAAGCTCGTGATAGCCCTGTCTGACCTTCTCCAGCACTGCGTCAAGCCGGTCCAGATTGAGGAAATCCTCCGCTCGATCCGATCCGAGCGCCGCGCTGCGGTCTTTCAGCAGGCGGGTGAGCGCCGAGCCACCCAGAAGCTCATTGGCCCCGCCGGAAAAGACAAAATAGTCATAAACGCCTGTATCTACATGAATGCGGAACGGTTTTTTCGCAATCACTTCGTCAAAAGACTGCTCGGGCCAGGCGGTGCTGGCGGTGTGGTAGTAATTTTCAAGAATATCGAAAAAGGTTCTATTGTAGCCCAGGTAGCGGGAGACCTCGATCACCACATTGATCCAGGCATCGCCCCCGGCGCAGACCCGCAGCGGCGACCGGCGGATGCGGACTGGGGCGCTGTCTTCCCCCTTGCCCGATGCGGACCACTCGATGGCGACCTGTTCCTGGGTCAAAGGCACCCGGTTGTCGTCCAGAATATGATAGGTGAGACACCGGTTGGGGTCTTTCTCATAGCGCGTGTTGTTCAGAACCGTCGCTTCCAGAATATCAACGTACATGACAACCTCCACTGCCCTTGCCGACCGCTGCCTCTGTGCTGACGTGACCTGAGGAAGCCGGTGCCTTTGACAGGCGTCGAGCCTGCCCAAGGATGGTCGATGGGGCCGGCTTCCTCACTTCGGGCCCCTCAGGGCCCGGATATGTCACATCCAAGCCGGGGGAAGACGCATCACCTCCCTCCCCCTTGGGCGTCCGCCGGTTCTGAAACCGCGCTGCAGATGCCCGCGCTTTTTCCAGCTGATCAATGTTCTTTGGCTCAAACGGACCCGTTTGAACCGCCATTGACCCAGGAAGACCCGGAACACGACCTGAAATTGTAGTTCGCCCTGTTCCGAAGATGAAACCCAAACCGCGTCTGGCTTCCCTTCTGTTAAGAGTAGTATTTACAATATCCGCTGCTGTGATGCGCGTGAGTAAAGCGTGAAAAGTCCGTCTCACAAAACGAAAGGCCCGGTCAAAACCGGGCCTTTCAGAGCTTTTTCATATCTCCTCGTTCAAAGAACAAGAAATTTTCCAAGCCGGGCAGTGTCTTCCACACTTTGAGATTGGAGTTCTGTGCTCTCGATAATGGAGAGATAGTTGTCAGCCTCCGCCTGCCGCACCTGTTCATCGGTGCATCTTGCGAAGGCTTCGGACAGTCTTCGGGCCACCAGGGGCGCGGCCACGCTGGTTCCCTGGACCAGGGCATAGGACCCGCTGCGTGTACCCGCCGCCAGAATGCCGGGCACCACATGGGACCGGTCCGACGGCGCCGTACAATCGACCTGGCCGACCAGATCCCCTGCCCCGGGTTTGCCGGCGGAGCTGTATCCGGACGGCACCGGCCGGGGCCTGCTCCAATCGGTGCCCGCAGCCGGACGGCAGCCGGAGACAATCAGAGAGGATTTACCGGTGGCCAGACTGTTCAAGGTGCCAAAGCGGCGGATGTGACTGGAAGACGTATCATCTTGCGATTCTTTCCCGTCCGCATCATAGCGGCGGTAGCCTTGGTCCTTCAGAAAACTTTGCCGGCTTCCGGAGCGGAATTCATCCGGATCGGCGTCCCGCTGTATCCAGATGTAAATCGGATCATGGGTGGACGGCGCCCCAGCCCCGCGTCTCAACGTCACTGTCCAATCGCCGCAAGGGGCCGCGGGCAGATTGATCTCGTTCGGTTCTGTTGGGGCCAGAGCGATCATGGCCCGCCATCGCCCCGACAGGCGGTGATGATCAATGCTCATTTGCCCGATTGGCTCTTCCCCAGCTTGGCCAGCCAACTTCAAAATCTCGAACTTTCGCGGATCTCCCCCTTTGCAGTCAGGGTCAGGCACCAGCGGCAGGGCCGCTGCAGCCTTGCCGAACGGTGCCTTGAGCTCCAGAGAAAACGCTTTTGGATCAACACCTTGTGGAAACCAGAGTTCCAGATAGCTGGAGGTCCTGTCATTCGGCTGCACCACCCACGTAAAGGAGAAGGCATCGTCCTTGAACTGGTCTGCGTTGATCTCACCGTGCAACCGGTCCTGAAAGGTGTTTCCGGATGGCAGGATCATCACCGTGGGCCGCCCGAGTTTGCGGCGTTCGCTGACAATTTCGTTGATCGCGGCCGCCAGCTCGGATTCCCCGTCATGTCGACCACCTGAAAACCCGTAGCTGAAATTGATCGCGACCCGGATATTGGCTACACCATAGCCAGCGGCAATTCGCTCGGCCCTTTCCAGAATGTAATGCACCGCCGACAGCATATACATGTCCTTTGCAAAGCTGGACGTGTCCCAGGCAATCGTATTGGGCAGTTGCACGGCAATCAGGCGTGTCTCTTCCGGCGGCTCTTCCATCAAATTCGGATCGAAGCCCGCAGCCACATCCAGGACATGGGCCCCGTGGGTCGCATGCCGGTTGATCGCGGACCCCAGTTCAAACAGGTCCGATGTTGCGCCGGCGGTCCGATAGAGCGCATCTTCATCGTCCCCGTGATCGTCAATCAGGGCTTCGATCCCGGCTCTTGTGTATTCACGGCCACAGATAACACTTGGCTGGCCGCTGCCCTGGTCTTTGTCCGCCGATTGCAGCCAGCAGAACTCCAGCCGCGACCGTCTGCCGT
This sequence comes from Roseibium sp. AWQ4_254, assembly GCF_056161025.1. Classification (NCBI taxonomy): domain Bacteria; kingdom Pseudomonadati; phylum Pseudomonadota; class Alphaproteobacteria; order Hyphomicrobiales; family Stappiaceae; genus Roseibium; species Roseibium sp. AWQ4_254. Next base: position 73,800 of record NZ_JBSWYH010000026.1, on the reverse strand, counting down.
CGGCAGCCCGAAAGTTCCGGTGTGCAAAAGGAATACCGTCCTCGATCACCCCAAGCACATTAATGGTCCGGTCAGGAGCACCAACGCGCTTCACCTCAGGGTCCGGAGCCCAATCCGGGTCAGCCAGCCCTGCGCTGGACTTGTCATGCATGGCCGTATGGGCCACCGGGAAGGCCATCCTGTAACGGGGTTTCCTAATCCCGGAAGCTTCAAGCGCCTCATGAACGCAGCGCCCGACCTGCTCCGGACTGGCCTCGCTTCCATGATTGTTCTCGATGATCATCGGCCAGAATCTGAGCGGAACATTGTCCGCCGGCCCCCAAAGCGTCGGGAACCAGCGCCGTGGCCCGCCAGGTCCGCCGGTCAAGCTGCACGCACCGGGATGTTCCGGCTCCGGGTGCTCAGCCAGGGCTGTCAGGAACCTGATATCGTCGCGCCGGAAAGCTGGAAAGGCATAGGGTTTTCCAATGCCAAAATTCCAAGCTTCATAGGGTCCCAGATAGTTCTTTAATGCCGCTGCACCGATCCTCCGGCGGGCGGCGGTTGCTCGATCCGTCATGTCAGCGCCTCCCGATTAAAGGTCGAATTCCTTCTTGGCTTTGGTCCAAAGCCATTTGAAGAGGTCGCTTCCGGCAACTTCGCAATTGCCCAGTTCGCTGACACCGTGATCCTTCCAGTCCGGATCTCGGTAATGGGACAGCATGAAGTCAGAGTCGCCTTTGGCCAAATATTTCAGCCCGGTCATGGTCTGGGTCACGCCGCATTTGTTCAGGACAATCTCGCCGATCATCTTGCCAAGCAAAGCACCGGCCCAGCTGTCGACGGGGTAGTGCACACCTGCGACCGTCCGGCTGACAGCAATGCGTTCGGCTTGTTTTTTCAACAAGTTGATCCGCTTGTCCGGATCCGGATAGTGCGACCCGGCCGCCTTAACCAGACCTTCCAGAAGACGGGCCACCGCAAAGGCTTCTGTGGCGTGCGCACTGGGAAAACTGCCATGGCCGGGTGTCGGTATCATCGGCAGGACCGTTGCCCCGATCCGGTCAGGCCGCCGGATCGCCAGATGATGCTTCACGATCATGGCGACGTGAGCCGCCAGAACCTGGGTCACGGTGATCAGTTCAAGTGTCTTGCCGTTTCGGGCCGGGTGAAGCCCCAGGATCATGGCGAAATATGGCGTTGGAAACCCAAGTTGGGACGTGATTTCCGGAGTGCGCTCAGGACGCTGCTCCATATAGGCCCGGACATATTTGAGCTGTTCTTCAAACACACCAGCCGCAGGACGTCCGATTTCAAAAAACGGCTGCAACGCGCCACTTTCTGCGCGATGAGACAAAGCGATCTTCTCAGGCTCGTTTTTGTCTACGCTCCAGCTCAACTCACTGAGGAAATCGCTCAGGAACAACGAGGCACGCACCCAGTCAGCCCAATTGTCGAGATTATCCGCAGAGGAGAACTTCATCTCCCGGGAGGCATGAGGCTCAATATCTCCAGCGGCGTGGCTAATGGCCTGTGCGCTTACTTGTAACCCTTGGACGGTAATCGGGTCCAAGACCGACACTGTTCCAGCGCCGAGAAAGCTGCCAAGTCCTGTCGCATTCAAGTTACCGACACCGCCAACACCACCAACTCCGCCGACACCACCTACGCCACCTACGCCACCTACGCCACCTACGCCACCGAACTGTGCCATTTTATTCCCCCTTAAAAAGTTTACTGAAATCCGGACCCGCGCAATGCGCGTGCTACGTTTTGGCCGAGCTTATAATCGGCCGCAGGATGAGCGCGAACATAGTTCTCTACTGAGAAACTTGGTTGTCTACGGCTCAACTCTTCGGCAACTTCTTTTGCTTCCTGATGCCTATCAAGAAAATAAAGCGCCGTAATCTTCGCTCGTAAAGTCGACAAATGCCGTTGATTGCGCGCAAGCGAGCTGTTCGCGAATTCCAGAGCCGTTTCATAGTCTTCTGCAGCCAAAAAGGCAGTCGCGCTTAAAGAATCAAAGTAGTATTTGAACGGGTCAATTGGCGACAGTTGCCGCGCCTTATCTGCTGCGTAGACGGCCTGCGACCCGGCGTCTTGAAATGCACAGAGTGCCCCACGGAGCAACCAGGAAAGTGCCTCATTTGGATTGTGCCCAAGTGCAGCCTCATAACGCTTCGACGCCACATCCAGACGGCGTAGAAGATTGTTGTGCGCAAATCCATCTATGGTGAGACAGAAGGCGCTTTCCGGATCGATATCAAGGGCCCGGGAAGTATTGTTGATGGCACCTTTGGTGTCTTTCGACGGATCGGAACTCCAGCCGTTGAACACGCTAAGCACGTGCCATTTGCCGCGCCATGCATGTACTTCGGCTGAATTCGGCGTTCTGGCGATGGCCTCATCCAACAACTCCCGGGACTGGGCAAAATCCCGAAGCGTCGGCCTGTGCATGAGACTGACCCCGGCCATAAGAAGCCTATGGTCTGCAATCTCGGAGATGGGACGGCCACGAATATAGGTCAGCGTGTCCGTCGCAATAGCGTTGCCGACCGACGTTACAACGTTTGTCAGCCCCTCACCGGCATGATTGATAAAATCGGCACGCCTGCTGCTGAACTGACGGGTCCACAAGATCCGCCCCGTTTCCGCATCCAGAAAGTCGACATCGGTAATCACCTCGTCTCCGGCCTGCCGGATACTGCCACAAACGCAATAGTCAACCGACAGTTTCGACCTGACTGCTTCGATATCGATCTGGCGTCCGGCCAAAGCCCGGCTCGACAGATGCGAAATCACAGCAAGCAGGTTGGAGCGCGACAAGGACCGGCAGATTTCTTCTGCAAACCAGTCTCCCAAAATCGAAAGCTCAGGATTGTTTTCAACGCTCAGGAGCGGCACCACCGTGACCGAGGGGACCGGTGGCCTTGGGACCGAAGCAGAGGGAGAACGGAACAGGGAACTGATCTGATCCGGATTGGACCGGATCGTCTCTCGCCAATTCACAAAATCCTGCGTCGGGATATCCAGCCCTTCGAGAAAAGTGCCTTGTCCGGGACGGCCAGAGAATGTGACCTTCCCCAGATCCAGAGTAACCTCGGAATTGTTGGTCGTGATCAGCTGAGCATAATATGGCCCCATGGCCGATTTGATGTCGGACAGGGCCCGGCGCAGGCTCTGACGGCCAGTGTCGTAACAGGATGCCCCCCAAAGTGTTTCCTGAAGAAATGTTCTGCTGCGGCAGCCATGGGGGGCGGTCGCCAGCAAAGCGAACAGCGCACGGGGCTTTTTGCCCGTGATTTCAAACGCGCCGGGCTCAACTGAGCGGACGATACAGGATCCGAACAGGCTGATTTCCAACACTTTTGCGCGCATGCCCCATTGCCTCGAGAAAAGTACGAATTCTATAGAACAAACTTATAGCAACTCTCCAAGCGGCTCACACTTTTTTCACGCTCACAGCCAGGGAAGACCCACTAAACTCGCGCTGTAAGGACCAGACATGCGAGCGCGTGAATTGACTGAAAAAAGCTCCCTCATCGACGACGTGACAGATGTGGTTGATTTCTTTCTGGCGTGGAACACCCACCGGCAGACCATCTTGAAGATTACCGAAATCGACACACTCGACACCGAACAGAAAAAGACCCTGAACTGGCTGGTCAAGATGGCCGACCGGATCAGCCTCACCGATCTTGAAAAGGACGATCTGCGCTAGTCACCTGACTCTGACGTTCATCACATTTCCCGGCACGCTTCGAACGAACTTCAGATTCAAAAGGCGACTAGAAAGTTCAGGTTTCTAGTGTGGTTTGCGAATTTGCAATACGCTCCGGCGGGTATTGATAAAATGAGGCGTATTTCAAATTCACCACACTAGCGCAGATCGCACTTGACCGGATGTTCCTGCCAGAAGGGACATATCATACGCAACCGGAAAGTACGCTTTCGGCTGAGGCGCATGGTCCAGAAAGGGCATGAGGCGGTTCTTTCCATGGAACAGCCATTTGCGCGCGTGACGTTGCACGCCGTTTTCGGCTATGGTCAGGCCTTGATGGCCCGAGTCGCCCGGACCGCCTAACCGCCTTTCAGGCGCCCTTGGACGACAGGGCGCAACCGGTTGCAAGAGTTGACAGTCATGAAGCCGTTTCCGGCCGCTTTCCTGTTTTCGGTTCTTCTCTTTCTTCTGCCCACACCGCCCGGCCATGCCCAGGACCCAGGTGTGCGGGTGCCCAATTTCTGGGACCCGAAGGCGGTCCAGGACCGGCCGGCCTCCATTCCCGACAAGATCCAGTTTCTGGCAAGCGATGCCTATCCGCCGTTTGTCTTCCGTGACCCGCAAGGACGGCTGACCGGCTTCAATGTGGATCTGGCCCGCGCGCTCTGCCAGGAACTTGGCAGTTCCTGCGCCCTCAGGATCAAGGACTTCGAAGTGCTCGTGGCTGCTCTGGACGAGGAGGAAGGCGATGCTGTCATCTCCGGTCTGGCCCGCGATCTGCCCTCCACCCGGCAACTGAACTTCACCGATGACTATCTGAAACTCCCGGCCCGCTTCGTCGTTGCCAGGGACAAGGCAGGCGTTTTTGACGAACAGGCCTTGAACGGAACCGCCATCGCCGTGGTGGCCGGCTCGCGCTACGAGGCCTTCGCCAAGCGTTTCTTTCCGCAGGCGAAGCTTCTGGCACTGGACAGCGTGTCCTCCGCCCGCGAGGCGGTGAAGACCGGCAAGGCGGATGCCCATTTCGGCGACGGGCTCAGCCTGGCCTTCTGGCTGCCCAGCGAGGCGGCAGAAAACTGCTGCGTGTTTGCCGGAGGCCCCTGGCTGGAGCCCGGCTATTTTGACCAGGGCCTGGCCATTGCCACCCGCTCCAGCGATCCGGAACGGGCCGCCGCCCTCAACTACGCGCTCCGCCAGCTTCACCAGAAGGGCATCTACCGGGAACTCTATCTCAGGTATTTTCCGCTGAGCTTTTATTGAGGGCCTTCTGGTCCTGACCGGCTTCGGCAGGACATTCCGGCGCCTCGCCGGTCCTCAAAAACGGCATGCTCAGACTGAAGGCAAAGCTGTGGGCTTTCGGGGTCAAGGCAGGGCCAAGGCCGATTTCCATCCCCTCATGGCCCTTTTCCGGGGCCTCGATGTAGGTGCCGAACAGCCGGTCCCAGACGGAGAGATAAAAGCCGTAATTGGAATCGGTCTCCCGCCGGATCACCGAATGGTGAATGCGGTGCATGTCCGGCGTGACAAGGACCCAGCGCAAGCCCCTGTCGAAAGACCCCGGCAGGCGCAGATTGGCGTGTCCGAAGACCGCCGAGGCATTGAGCACGATTTCAAACGTCAGCACCGCCTCCACCGGCCCGCCAAGGGCGCAGATCACGGCACCTTTCCAAAGGAAAGACAGCAGGATCTCAGCCGGGTGAAAGCGCAGGGCCGTTGTGGCATCCACTTCGCTGTCTGCATGGTGAACCCGGTGGATGCGCCAGAAAAGCGGCACCTTGTGGGAGGCAACATGCTGGGCCCAGACGGCCAGATCCAGAGCCAGGAAGGTCAAGACCCCGGCCAGCCAAGCGGGCCAGTCCAACAGGGCGAACAGACCCCAGCCCTTGTCCTGCGCCAGAAGAGCCAGACCAGCCCCGCCGATGGGAAAGACCAGGCGGACGAGAAGGGAATCCAAAAGGATCAGCCCCCAATTGGCGGGCCAGCGCCTCCATCGGCTGCTCTTGCGTTGCCGTTTGGGCAGACCCGCTTCCAGCAGCGCCATCAGCAAAAACACGCCGCCAAAGGCAGCCATGCGCATCTGGTCGATCCCAATCCCGTCCAAGGTCACAGTCCCCTTTTGAACCCCGCGCGCCCCGCGCAAGGCGGCTTGCCAAGCAGAGCCCGGCCCGCTACGCAGGCACATCGGGTCCCACCCTAGCGCCGGACCACGCCCTTTTGAACCGCAGACAGATCACATCCCCATGACCGAGTTTCTCTGGACCCGCCGTCCCGATGCCGCCCCCACTGCCACGCTGCTGATGGCCCACGGCGCCGGCGCCGCGATGGATTCCACCTTCATGAACATGCTGTCGGGCGCCTTGGGAGAGGCAGGCCTTGCAGTGGCCCGGTTCGAATTTGCCTATATGGCCGGCCGGCGCACCGGCGGCCCCAAAAACCCCCCGCCCCGGGCGGACAAACTGATTGCCGAGTTTCAGACCGCCCTGCAGGAGCTGATGGCAGAGTGTGAGGGCCCGCTGCTCCTGGGCGGCAAATCCATGGGCGGCCGGGTGGCGGCCATGCTGGGCGGCGGCGGGTCGCTGCCTGCCCGGGTGAAAGGCATTTGCTGTTTTGGCTATCCGTTCCATCCAACGGGCCGCCCGGAAGCCGACTGGCGGCTGCCGCCGCTGGAAGAGGCCAAACGTCCGGTGCTGATCCTGCAAGGGGACCGGGACCCGTTCGGCTCGAAATCCGAGCTGGACGCGGTCCCTTTGCCCGGCCATGTGCGCCTGACCTATCTGGAAGACGGCAACCACGATTTTGGCCCGCGCGGCAAATCCCCGGCCACGCTGGACGGCAATATCAGACAGGCGGCAGAAGCCACTGCCGCCTTCGCAGCAACGCTTTAGAAACGGGCGGATGCGGCCGTTGAGCCCGGCTCCGCCCGTCTCGCCGGACCCGGCTACTGCGCCGGTGTCAGGCCGCGCCCGCCCCCTGCCGGGCCCTGATGGCTGCCGGGGGTGTGGTGCTTGCGCACGAAGACGATGCTGCCGATGTCATCGCCGATCTTTAACAGCGCCGGAACCAGCACCAGCACCAGAGCGGTGGCCGAGGACAGGCCGAAGACGATGGTGATCGCCATGGGCAGCAGGAACTGGGCCTGAAGACTGGTTTCGAACATCAGCGGCAGCAGGCCGCCAATTGTGGTCATCGATGTCAGCAGCACCGCCCGAAGCCGGTCGCAGCTTGAGCCGATGGCCGCGCTGTCCAGCCCCTCGCCTTCCGCAATCCGCTCCTCGAACCGGGCCACAAGAATGATCGAGTTGTTGACGAGAATACCGGCGAGCCCAAGCAGCCCGATCATGCTCAAGATGGTCAGGTTGAAGCCCATGACATAGTGGCCGACAATTGCCCCCACGATGCCGAAGGGAATGATCGACATCACGACGACCGGCCGGGCATAGCTGCCGAAAATTGCCGCCAGGATGATGTAGATCCCGGCAATGGCCATCAGAACACCGGTCAACAGATCCGAAAACGCGTTGGCCTGTTCCTCTGCCTTGCCCGCAAACGAATAGTCCACACCATATTTGCGCGCCAGATCGGGCAGGAACTGTTTGTTCAATTCCGCGATGATCTCGTTGTTGGAGGTCACCGTGCTGTCCACATCGGCCACCACCGTCACAACGGTCTTGCCGTCCCGGCGCAGGATGATGGAAAAGCCCTGGGCATCGGTCAGCTTGACCACTTCCGTCAACGGCACGAATTCCCCCGCCGGGGTGCGCAGGGACAATTGCCTGAGGGCGGCGGTGCCGTCCGCATCGAACACCTGTTTCACGCGCACCGAGACTTCCTCGTCCCCTTCCGCAAAGCGTCTGGCAATATTGCCCTCAAAGGCGTTGCGGATCTGGCGGGCCGCGCTCTGAACCGTGAAGCCGAGCGCCCGCCCGCGCGGGGTCAGCTCCACCAGCAGCTCCGGCTTGCCATAAGGCAGATCATCTTCAACGGCGCTGGTGCCGGGAAAGGCGGAGAGTTCCTGCTGCAGCTCCTGCGCGGCCTCTTTCAGAACGCTTAAGCGCGCCCCGCTCAGACGTATATCAAGATCCCGGCCCGGAGGCCCGCCCCGGCGCTCGGCCACCGCCACACGCGAGGTTCCGGGAATGGACGGCAGGGCAGCGCGCCAGGCCCGCACGATGTCCGGCGTGCGGATGGAACGCTCTTCCGAGCGGGTCAGCTGCACGGTGATGTTGGCAACATTGTCACCATGATTGTTGCCGGCCTTGCCAAGTGTGGCGTAGGTTGCATCAACCAGCTTCTCCCCGGAGCCCTTTGTCAGCTTTGCCTCGGCCTGTTTCAGCGCCTGTTCAATCGTGTTGATCCCGGCAATGGCCTGAGCTTCGGGAATACCCGCATGGAAGAAGATCGACGCGGTCAGGTTTTCCGCCTCCGGCGAGGGGAAGAAGGTAAATCCGACCCGGCCGCCGCGCACAAGCCCGACCGCCAGCACCATGGCGGCAACGGCAACGGCCAGCGTGACATAGCGCCAGTTGACCGCCAGCGTGACGAAGCTGCGGAACGGATAGTCCCGCACCCAGTTGAACCCGGCATCAAAACCTCTGCGGAACCAGCTCGGCCGGTCCGGCGCCTCCTGTTGCTGTTTGCGGCGGCGCAGGGCCATGAGCAGGGATTCCACCGCCAAAGCCAGCAGGAAGCAAACGCTGACCAGAACCATCTCGAAAGCGAAGACCCCGGCTCCGTCCCGGAAGCTGCGCAGCGGGTCATCGATAAAGTCGAGATAGGGCGGCACGGAAATATCCGGCTGAGACACCAACGCGCTCAGGAAGAAGGCGGGAACGCCCGCAACAATAACAACCCGCCACCAGCTCCAGCCCGGCCGGCTGCCCAGGGCATGGGACAGGTGGCCGGGCAGCACCATGAAACACTCGATCAAGGAGGCGATCACCACCGCGACCACCACGACTGGCAAGGTCGACATGATCTGGCCAAGCACATCGCCCACCAGCAGGATCGGCAGGAAAGCGGCAATCGTGGTCAGGCTGGCGGCAAAGATCGGGGCCAGCATTGTGGTCGCGCCGTTGACAGCGGCATCCTCGGGCCGGTCGCCCATGGCCTGTCGGGTGGCCGTATGCTCGCCAACCACAATCGCATCATCCACGATCACGCCAAGCATCATGATCAGCGCGAACATGGAGATCATGTTGATGCTTTCCCCCATCAGCCACATGATCCCGAGCGTCGCCATCATGGCCACCGGAATGCCGGCGGCCACCCAGAGCGCAATACGGGCATTCAGGAACAGGAACAAGATGGCCACCACCAGCACAAGGCCGCTGAGACCATTTTCCACCAGCAGGGAGATCCGCCCCTTCACCGCGTCGGCCGTAACGTCATATTTCAGGATTTCCAGGGTCTTGGGCAGTTCCCTGGTTTCCTTGGCCAGATAGTCATCCACAATCTTGGCCGCTTTGAGCGTATCCGTCTTTTCCGTGCGCAGGATCTTGATTTCAATGGCGCGGGTGCCTTTGGAAAAGCCCTGGTTCTCGGTGGAATTGAAGTCCCGGGTGACAACCCCGATGTCCTTCACCAGCGTCTTTTCCCCGGAGGAATAGGACTTCACCTCGACCCGGCCCACCGCTTCCGGCGAGCGCTGCTCCGACAGGGCCCGGATCTGGCGCTCCACCGCCCCGTCCAGTTTCCCAGCCGGAAGGTCAATCGTGTTGCCCGCAATCTGTTCGGCTACACCGGCAATGGTCAGGTCCAGACGGCGCAGCTCCCGTTCGGGGATCTCGACCAGATATTCCGGGGAGCGGTAGCCGTAAAGCTCGACCTTGTCGATTCCCCGAGCCAGAAGGTCATCCCGGATCTTGCGGGCAAACACTTTCAGCGCCTGTTCGGAAAACGGCCCGCGCAGGGCAAGCGTCGCCACGCTGTCGGTGAAGGTGGACGCGGAAATCACCGGGGTTTCGGAATCCAGCGGCAGGGTTGTGACACCTGAGACCGCCTGCTCCACATCGGAAAGCGCCTGCTGCATGTTGGTGCCTTCAAGAAACTCCATCTGCACCGAGGCCGCCCCCTCACGGGCATAGGACACAATCTCGTCCAGACCGTCGATAAAGCGCAGCTCCGGCTCGATCACTTCCAGAATGTTGGAGGCGACGTCTTCCGCACTGGCCCCGGGCCAGTCGATGGTGACCGAAATCCGGTCTGTCTTGATGGTCGGGAAAAACTGGGTGTTCAGCTTGGCAAGGCCATACGCGCCGAACAGCACCATGACCGCCATGATCAGGTTCGCCGCATTCGCATGGCGCACGATCATTTCCAGAAAGCCGCGTGACTCTATCTCTCGCATGATGGCGGCCTCCGTCAGCGGGCGGTGGTGTCACGGCGCTCCGCCGTGGCTGCCGGGCCCGCCGTCTTGTCGGTGCTGGTGACGTCTTCCACCAGCAGCCCCTTGCCGGCTTCCGGGATCCGGGTGGTCAAAAGGGTCTCACCGGAAGTCAGATTGCCGCGCACGATGATGTTGCCATCGTCAATGGCGAGCGCCTCCACCTTGCGCGGCTCCAACCGGCTGTCCTTGACCACATAGACCTTGCCCTCGCCGTAATAGGCGGTCTCCGGGACCCGGAAACTGTCATGGTAGGTTTCATCAGCCAGGGAGATCTCGACAAAGGCGCCGGGGCGAAGGGGAACAGCCGCATCCGAGCTGTCGATGGAGGCAATCAGCTCTACCCCGCCGCGCGTGCTGGCCACATCCGCACCGATGCGGCTCACCGTCGCCTGATAGGTAACCGGGGTGGTGCCCAGATACCAGGTCACCTGCACCGGGCGACCGACAACCGTGCCGCTGTCGGCAACCAGGCGGCCATACTGGTTGTCCGACAAGGTGAAACGGACCTCAAATTCATCGGCCGCGTAAAGCGAAACCACAGAATCGTTCACACTCACCAGCCGCCCCGGCTCCGCCGCTTCGGAGCGCACAATGGCATCAAACGGGGCGCGCAGAACCGTGTTCTCAAGCTGCCGCTTTGCATCTTCAAGGCGCCAGTCCAGGCGCTTGACCGCCGCTTTCTGCTGCTCGACCTTGGCTTCATAAAGGGTCAGCGTGTTTTGAGCCTGCTCAAGCGCCTGCTGGCGCTGGGACACAAGCAGCCGCCGGTCGTCGACGGTCCGCTCCGTTACCGCGCCGCGGTTGACCAGATCCTCTGCCCGCTGCAAGTCGCGTGTGGCAAATTCCAGCTGTTCCTTCGCCCGCGCCATATTGGCCCGTTCCAGAACCACCTGCCCCTGGCTTTCCACAAGCGCAGCATGGGCTTCCGCCAGATTGGCCTCCGCTTCCGTGACAGCGCCTTCATAGTCGAACCGGTCGATCGCCACCAGAAGGTCACCCTTGGCCACAAAGCCGCCGGCCTTCAAATTCGGGTGAATCTGGCTCACCTCACCGCCGACAAGGGCCCTGAGTTCCACTTCCCGGCCCGCCGTGGTTTCCCCATAGACATTGATATCCGGAGCATAGTCCCCTTTTTGAAGGGTCAGCGTCTCGACGGGATAGCTTTTTTCCCGGATGGCCTGTTTCGGCACTTCTGGCTTGCTTGCCACCAGTGCATTCATGCCAATAAACGCCCCGATCAGGATCGCAAAGGCGATCAGTGCCTGGAGCAGGGCCTTCAGGATCAGCAACGTCCGCCGCCAGCCTTCGCCCGGTTGCGGAGCCTGCGGCGGAAGAACGTCTGAAACCGGCTTGTCTGCGGTTTTCTGGGGTCCGGTTTCCTGGGGTCCGGTTTCCTGGGGAAGCGTTTGCAGCATGTTTGGTACACCGGGCTTTAAAAGGGACTGCGGGTGTCTTTATGTCAATGATTGACGGATAGTTTTATTTCGCACCGCAAAATTCAACCCCGGACCTGCGTAGAAACCGCAAATGGGGCGTGAAAAGTGTAACGAAATGTGTCTGTTTGCGCAGACTTAAGCTGTCTTTGCGGACAGATCCCTCTGCCCGGAAGGGCCATCACATCCAGCCCCAAGGATCTGAACTGTTTATGCAATCAGTGCATATTCTACCCAAACGGTAGATTGAGATCAGCCATCGAACTCATATTTGGCGTTGCAGAATTCACACGTGACAGCAATCTTTCCGTCAACGGTCATGCTCTCCACTTCCTCCGCCGAAAAGCCGGACAGGACGGAGGCAATCTTCTCGCGGGAGCAGCGGCACTTGTCTGCCAGCGGCTGGGGGTTGAACAGCCGCACCCCACGCTCGTGAAACAGCCGGAACAGCAGCATTTCAACGCTCACTTCCGGGTCTGTCAGTTCCACATCCTTGACGGTGTCGACGAGCGCCTTGGCTTCCACCCAGGCATCATCCTCCGCAACTTCGGGCGCTTCAGTGCCTTCCGGGGCATCCCCGGGGTCGATATCCGCTTGACGCAACCGCTCCGGCGCCTCGGGCAGGAACTGCACCATGATCCCGCCTGCGGTCCAGGTTCTGGCATGGCCCTCGCCTTCCTGGCGGGTGAACAGCTCTCCCACCCCAAGCCGGACTTCGGTCGGGATCTGTTCAGAGCGTTCGAAGTAGCGGCGGGCGACTTCTTCCAGAGAAATCCCGTCCAGCTCCACAAGGCCCTGATAGCGTTGCATGTGCTGGCCCTGGTCGATGGTCATGGCCAGATGGCCATGGCCAAGGAGCGCCTCCGGCGTCGCCTTGCCTGCGGCCACAAGCGCTGCGACCCGGTCTTCGTCAAAGCTGGCGCAGGCACGCATTGCATCCGGCGAGGCAAAGTCGACCACAAGCATCGACACCGGCCCCTGCGTCTGGGTCTGCAGTGTGAAGCGGCCATCGAATTTCAGCGATGTCCCCAACAGGCTTGCCAGAACAATAGCTTCAGCCAGGAGCCGGGAGACCGGCTCCGGATAGGCATGCCGTTCCAGAATGGCTTCCAGTACCGGGCCAAGGGCAACAGCGCGCCCCCGAACGTCCAGCCCTTCCACGGCAAAAGGCCGGACAGCGTCCAGCCCTGCGGGGGCAATCCCCAGTTCCTCAAGATTAAATGCCACGTCGGCCTTGCCTTATCCTTTGCCGAAACACCAGGCCAGAACGCCTTTCTGGGCATGGAGCCGGTTTTCAGCTTCATCAAACACCACGGAATTGGGACCGTCCATAACCTCGGCTGTGACTTCTTCGCCGCGATGCGCCGGCAGGCAGTGCATGAACACTGCCCGGGCGTTGGCTTCTTCCATCAGCTTTTCGTTGACCTGATAGGCGCTGAGAAGATTGTGACGGCTCTCGCTGTCATCATCGCCCATGGAGACCCAGCAATCGGTCACGACACAGTCGGTTCCCTTTACGGCCTCATATGGGTCTGTGGTCACAAGAATGGAACCACCCTTGGCGCGCGCGGCGTCGATCAGGTCCTGGGGTGGTGCCAGCTCGGCCGGTGTGGCAATGCGCAGTTCGAAATCAAACCGCGGCGCGGCATGCACCCAGGAGGCCAGAACATTGTTGCTGTCGCCGGTCCATGCCACACTCTTGCCGGTGATCGGCCCGCGGTGTTCCTCAAACGTCATCAGATCCGCCATGATCTGGCACGGGTGGGACACTTTGGTCAGGCCATTGATCACGGGAACCGTGGCATATTCGGCCAGCTCCGTCAGATCCTCATGGCTGAGAATACGGATCATGATTGCATCGACGAACCGGGACAGAACCCGGGCCGTGTCGGCAATGGTCTCACCCCGGCCAAGCTGCATTTCCGCGCCGGTCAGCATCAGGGTTTCGCCGCCGAGTTCGCGCATGCCCACATCAAAGGAAATGCGGGTCCGGGTGGAAGGCTGCTCGAAAATCATGGCCAGTACCTTGCCGGCCAGCGGCCCCTCACCCGGGCGCACACCATTGCGGTTTGCCTTGATGGTCTTTGCGGTTTCCAGAATGGCGCGCAGTTCGTCGCCCTCAAGGTCCGTCAGGTCGAGAAAATTCCGGTAAGCTGCATGTGCGGTCATCCGGCCGCTCCTTCCACCAAGTTCGCCTCAACCGCCTGCGCCGCCTGTTCCAGACGCTCCAGCGCGATCGCAATTTCGTCTTCGCTCATTGTCAGCGGCGGCAGAAGCCGCAGGACATTGTCACCGGCCGGAACGGCCAGGAGCCCGGCCTCCCGGGCCGCAGCCGAAAATTCGCCCACGGGCACCACGCATCTGAGACCTAGCATCAGTCCGCTGCCGCGCACTTCCGCCAGCACATCCGGATGGCCGTCCACCAGACCGGCAAGCTTCTGCTTGAAGTTCAGGCCCTTGCGTTGAACCTCGCCCAGAAAGCCCTCTTCAAGAATGATGTCGAGCACCGCATTGCCAACAGCCATGGCGAGCGGATTGCCACCAAATGTGGTGCCGTGAGTGCCAGGCCCGAGCGCGCCGGCAGCCTCTTGCGTCGCCAGGCACGCGCCCATGGGAAAACCGCCGCCGATCCCCTTGGCAATCGCCATCAGGTCCGGGCTGACACCGGTCCATTCATGGGCAAACAGCTTGCCCGTCCGGCCGATGCCGGTCTGGATCTCATCGAAAATGAGCAGCAGGCCGTTGTCGTCACACAGTTTGCGCAGGGCGCGCAGAAAGTCCGGCTGGATTTCCCGGATACCGCCCTCGCCCTGAACCGGTTCAATCGCGATGGCCGCTGTCTGGGGGCCTATGACCGCCTTGAGCGCATCCAGATCGCCCGCCGGCACCTGGTCGAAACCGGGCGCCTTGGGGCCAAAGCCTTCCAGGTATTTCTCCTGCCCCCCGGCGGCGATCGTCGCGATGGTACGGCCGTGGAAAGCCCCTTCAAAGGTGACAATGTGAAACCGTTCCGGATGGCCCTTGTCATATTGATGGCGGCGGGCGCATTTGATCGCCGCTTCCATGGCTTCGGCCCCGGAATTCACGAACAGCACCTTGTCGGCAAAGGAGGCATCCGCCAGCCGCTGCGCCAGCCGTTCCCCCTCGGGCATCTGGTGCAGGTTGGAAATGTGCCAGAGCTTCGCCGCCTGTTCCTGAAGCGCCTTGACCAGATGCGGGTGACTGTGGCCGCAGGAATTCACAGCGATGCCGGACCCGCAATCGAGGTATCGTCGGCCGTCCTTGGTCACCAGCCAGACACCTTCCCCGTGATCAAAGCTCAGGGATGATCTTGCGTAATTCCCAAACAGTGCGGTCGCGGACATAACCTCATTCAACTCCATGGCCGTCCCCGCGCTGTCGAGTGTGGCAGGGACTGGCGGTTTTCAGGGATTTCAGCTCCGGCAGGCTGGCTGCGGTGCACGCGCACACCGTCAGACCTGCACAAGGCCAAAACGCAACGTGCCGCCCCTGAGAGGCGGCACGTTGCGGTTCCGTTATACACTGGCCGCCCCATTATCTGTCAATGGGCCTGCGGCCAGGCCGCATACGTAGAGTCACCGGAACAGAATTCGTAAAATTCTCAATACCCTCGCCATACTTGGGGAAAAGTCCCTTCATCCCCAACTGGTTTGGGCCCAATGGTTGCCTCACAAATTAACGTTATTGTAATCTGTGACCAATCAGACACGACATCTCGTAAGGCAAATCACTCGAAGATACTAGATATGCCACACTTAGGCATGCACCAGCATGCTTAATACGGGGTTAATGGCCGCAGAGGCCGCAATAAAAGGTGCGGGCAATGAGTTGGACAAACGAACGGGTTGAACTCCTCAAGAAACTTTGGGGTGACGGCTTGAGCGCAAGCCAGATCGCTGGCGAGCTTGGAGGCGTCACCCGGAATGCCGTGATCGGCAAGGTTCACCGGCTTGGCCTGTCCGGGCGGGCAAAGACCTCAAGCGCAAGCACCAAGCCCCGTCGGCCGCGCTCTGCAACCGCCAGCAACACCAACACCAGCTCAGCTCCGAAGAAGCCGGCCCAGCAGCCGCCGCAAACAATTGGGGCGACGGCGCTCAAGGCGGATACAGCCCCTGCGCCCGTTGCAGAGATCAAGCCAGAGCCGGTGGCCGAACTGGTGGTGCCGATTTCCCAGCGTGCCACGATCCTGACGCTGACCGAGCGCACCTGCAAATGGCCGATCGGCGACCCGGCGACGGACGACTTCTACTTCTGCGGCCGCCAGTCCGAAGCCGGTGTTCCCTATTGCACCCATCACTGCAAGATCGCCTACCAGCCGGTCGCCGACCGCCGCCGCGACCGCAAAGTGATTGCGAAGGCCGGCTGACGCCCCACCTTCTTTCAAACGAGAAAAGCCCGCTATTTTGGCGGGCTTTTCAGTTTGAAGCGTGCTTTTATTTTCCAGCACCTACCAGGCCCCATGCCAACCTCACCCAAAAGGTCCCTATTGGAGGGGGCAAGTTCACCGGCAAGGAGAGGCACGCAGGACGGCCTGGTTGGCCGTTCAAGCGGCGCAACGCAGTCCGGCGGGCCGGAGCAGGCCACCGAGGCCGCGTTTGAGGACTGTTCAGCTGCGTCCCAAGTTTTGAACGATAAACCATATCGCCCTGCAACCTGCTCCTTGACGAACAGTCCCCAAACACGGTCAGATCGGTTCCTATCTATTGAGGTTGGTAGGAGCCACCTTAAGCTACGACACGAGAGCGTTCCGCCGTGTCGCGCGTCTTGGACGAAGCCGCACATCACCCTGTGACCCGTTCCTTGCGGAACGCTCTCATGTCACGGTCGAATAGGGTCCTGTTTGGTGAGGTTGATATCAGCCGACGGCTGAAAACTGATCGTTGAAGGCGTAGCCCGCGCCGCGGACCGTGCGGATCGGGTCCTTGGCCTTGCCCCTGTTGAGGGCTTTGCGCAGACGGCCCACATGCACATCAACCGTGCGCTCGTCCACATAGACATCATGACCCCAGACACCGTCCAGAAGCTGCTCGCGGGAAAACACCCGCCCAGGCGACGTCATCAGGAACTCCAGCAGGCGGAACTCGGTCGGGCCCAGGTGGATTTCCTTGGTATTGCGCCGGACCCGGTGGGTTTCCCGGTCCAGTTCAATATCGCCGGAACGCAACATCGTGGAGACCACTTCCGGGCTGGCCCGGCGCAGGATCGCACGGACCCGCGCCATCAGCTCCGGCACGGAGAACGGCTTGACCACATAGTCATCTGCCCCGGTCGACAGGCCGCGGATCCGCTCCGCTTCCTCGCCCCGCGCCGTCAGCATGATAACCGGCAGGCGCTCGGTGTCCTCGCGGGTGCGTAGGCGGCGGCACAGTTCAATGCCGGACAGGCCCGGCAGCATCCAGTCCAGAAGCAGCAGATCCGGCAGGCTTTCCCGCAGGCGGATTTCCGCCTCATCGCCCCGGACACAGGAATCCACCTGATATCCTTCCGCTTCCAGATTGTATCTCAAGAGAAGGCTGAGCGGTTCTTCGTCTTCAACGATGAGGACCTTCGGCATTCGTTCTTGCTCCGTCTAGGCGGCCGGCGCCCAGGCGCCGGCCGGAAATTGCGCACTGTTTTTTGCAGAGGTTTATGCGCTGGTCGTTTCGTCGAGCTTTTCCCGCTCTTCCGGCAGACGCTCGCCTGTGACCATGAAGAAGACATTCTCCGCAATATTGGTCGCGTGATCCCCGATCCGCTCGATGTTCTTGGCGCAGAACAGCAAATGGACACATTGGGTGATCACCCGCGGGTCTTCCATCATGTAGGTGAGCAATTCCCGGAAAAGGGAAGTATAGATCGCGTCGACTTCCGCGTCCCCTTCCTGCACCCGGCGCGCCGCCTCGGCATCGCGCCGCGTATAGGCGTCAAGCACCTGCTTGAGCTGGGACAGGGCCAGCTCGGTCATGTGCTCGACCCCGATGGCCAGCTTTTTGGACTGGAGATTGCTATCGATGGCAATCACACGCTTGGCCACGTTCTTGGCCAGGTCGCCCACCCGCTCCAGGTCATTGGCGATGCGGCTGGCGGCAGTGATCTCGCGCAGGTCCTGCCCCATGGGCTGGCGGCGGGCGATCATCTCGATCAGCTTCATCTCCACGTCCTGATGCAACCCATCCAGGCGTTCATCGCCGGAAATGGTAGCCTTGGCCAGATCAAGATCCTGGTTGACCAGCGCATGCACCGCATCCGCGAACGCCCGTTCTGCAAGGCCGCCCATCTCGGCGACTTTGCCGGCCATGGCAGTCAGTTCCTCGTCATAAGCCGAGACTGTATGTTCAGACATCCTGTGTCCCCTTCAGATTTCGCAAATACGCTTAGCCAAAGCGTCCGGTGATGTAATCCTGCGTGCGTTTGTCCTGTGGGTTGGTAAAGATGTCTTCTGTCTGACCTTCCTCAACCAGAATTCCCAGGTGGAAAAACGCGGTGCGCTGAGAGACACGGGCCGCCTGCTGCATGGAGTGGGTCACGATCACGATCGTGTAGTTTTCGCGCAGCTCGTCGATCAGTTCCTCAACCTTTGCCGTAGCAATGGGATCAAGTGCCGAACATGGTTCATCCATCAGGATCACTTCCGGGCTGACGGCAATTGCGCGCGCAATGCACAGACGCTGCTGCTGTCCGCCGGACATGCCTGTTCCCGGCTCATCCAGCCGGTTCTTGACTTCTTCCCAAAGGCCGGCCTTCTGAAGGCTCGAGGCCACGATATCGTCCAGTTCCGCCTTGTTGCGGGACAGGCCGTGGATCCGCGGACCATAGGCAATATTGTCGTAAATCGACTTCGGGAACGGGTTCGGCTTCTGGAACACCATGCCCACCTTGGCCCGCAGCTGCACCGGATCGACCTTCGGATCGTAAATGTCTTCGCCGTCAATCTTGATGGAGCCTTCGACACGACAGATATCTATGGTGTCGTTCATGCGATTCAAGGTGCGCAGGAAGGTCGACTTGCCACAGCCGGACGGGCCAATGAAGGCCGTAACGGAACGCGGCTGGATTTCAATATCCACGTCTTTGATGGCATGGGTGTCGCCGTAATAGACCTGGACCTTGTTGGCGGAAATCTTGCTGTCGGTCATCTCTTTCGCCTGTTCAATCGTCGGCATCTCGTTCATCGGATCAATCCTTACCAGCGGCGCTCAAACCTGCGGCGCAGGATGATTGCGAGAATGTTCATGGAAAGAAGGAAAATCAGGAGCACAATAATCCCGCCCCAGGCCTTCTCGTAAAAGGCATAGTCGGCCCGGGCCGCCCAGGTGTAGATCTGGGCCGGCATGGCGGAGTTCGGGTCCATGAAGCCGGAGACGAGCCCGTCCGGATACCCACGGGCCACAAAGCCGACCATCCCGATCAGCAGCAGCGGCGCGGTCTCCCCAAGAGCCTGGGCCAGACCAATGATGGTGCCGGTCAAAATGCCCGGCATGGCCAGTGGCAGCACATGGTGGAAGATGGCCTGCATCTTGGACGCTCCGACGCCCAGCGCCGCATCCCGGATGCTCGGCGGCACCGCTTTCAAGGACGCCCGTGTGGAGATGATGATGGTCGGCAGGGTCATCAGCGTCAGCACCAGCCCACCGACCAGCGGGGCCGATTGCGGCAGATGCATGAACTGGATGAACACGGCCAGGCCCAGAATGCCGAACACGATGGACGGCACGGCAGCCAGGTTGGAAATATTCACCTCGATCAGATCGGTGAACCGGTTCTGCGGTGCAAACTCTTCCAGATAGATGGAGGCGGCAACGCCGATGGGCAGGGACAGGAACAGCACGACCAGCATCATAAAGAAGGAACCGACCACGGACGCCCCAATGCCAGCAGCACCCGGATTGTCCACCCCGGCATCCGCACCGGTCACGAACTGCCAGTTGAAGACGCTCTTGAGGACGCCCGCATCGACCAGATGGTCAACAATGTCCAGATCCGACGACTTCAGGAACCGGCTGTCGGTCATGTTGTCGCGCGTGATCCGGCCATTGATATAGCCATCCACCCGGGACGAAGCGGCCAGCTTGAAGTCGACTGGCTCGCCGAGCTTGTCTTCATTTTCCCGGTAAAAGGAACGGATTGTATTGCCCGGCTTGCCGACAATGCGGCCGATGGCTGCCGGTTCAACCGCTGCTTCGATGCCACTGTCCTTCAGCTGGGCGGTCAGGGCGTTCAGGAAAAGTTGCTCATAGGCTTTCGTCTTGAAGAGCTGCTTTTCCGCTGCTTCATACTGCTCCTGCGTCACGGTAAACTTCACTTCAACAACCGTGCGCGAGAAGGCCGGAATGCCCTGGGAGATGATGGCAAAGGCCAGAACCACCAGGAAGAACAGCCCGATCACGATGGCGGCAATACCGTAGGCCTGGAACCGTTTTTCCGCTGCATTGCGCTTGCGAGTAAGATCATCCAGCGCATAAAGCGACTTGGGCTGGCGCGGCGCGGCCGAAGTGGTTTCGCCCGCTTCGGGAGGAAGAGTTGTATCGGTCATCAGTCATACTGCTCCCGGTATTTGCGCACGATGTAAAGCGCGACAATATTAAGACCAAGCGTAATCACGAACAGCGTCATGCCCAACGCAAAGGCAACAAGCGCAACGGGCGAAGCAAAATCCGCATCCCCGGTCAGCTGGCTGACGATTTTGGCAGTCACCGTTGTCATGGCTTCGAACGGGTTCAGGCTGAGCCGTGCGGCTGCCCCTGCCCCGAGCACCACAATCATGGTTTCACCGATGGCGCGCGACGCTGCCAGCAGGATGGCGCCGACAATGCCCGGAAGCGCGGCAGGCAGGATCACCTGGCGCACGGTTTCCGACTTGGTCGCGCCCAGACCGTAGGACCCGTCCCGCATGGCCTGGGGCACCGCGTTGATGATGTCATCGGACAGCGAGCTGACAAAGGGAATGAGCATGATGCCCATGACCAGACCGGCCGTCATGACGGCGGTCCCGGCCTGCATGATGCCAAGGCCGTTTTCCCCGAAGATGGACATCAGCAGCGGCCCGACGGTCAGAAGGGCGAAGAGACCGTACACAATGGTCGGGATACCCGCCAGAACCTCCAGAAGAGGCTTGGCAACGGCCCGAACTTTCGGACCGGCATATTCCGACAGATAGACGGCGGCGAAGAGGCCGATCGGCACTGCCACCACAAGGGCAACCAGCGAGATGTAGAACGTGCCCCAGAGCAGCGGCACGATGCCCAACTCAGACGAGCTGCCCCGGCCGGAGAAGCTTGGCGACCAGGTCGTGCCGAAGAAGAAGTCCGTGGCCGGATAAAGACGAAAGAACTCGGCGGTGTTGAACACCAGCGACAACACGATGCCGATCGTGGTCAGGATGGCTATCGAGGCCGCTGCAATCAGCAGTGCCTTGATACCCTGCTCGACCACATTTCGCGCCCGGAAGTCAGCATTGGTCTCGCGCAGGCCAAAGGCTGCCCCGGCCAGGGAGACCAATAGAATGGCAACAGTCATCATCAGATTGCCGGTGGCGTTCATCACGCGGAAACTTTGCGCGGCGCGCAGAACCGGCTGGGTGACCTGGGAGGTCACAATCTGGCCCGCATCCTTGAGGCGGGTGGTGACGTCAGTGAAGTCGGCGCGGGCATTGCGCGCGAAGTCTTCATCCATGGCGCCAATCGCGACCGCATTGTCGAGGCCGCGCGCGGTCCGGCGGACCTCAGCCAGCACCAGACCCCGGGACGAGCCTTCCTGAATGGCGCTTTCCGGGATCATGCCGGAAATGGAGCTGTTCACGTAGATCGGCTGCACGAGCAGCCAGGCGACAAGGAGCAACAAGGCGGGAACGGCAGCCTTCATCGCGACGTTCGTGCCGTAGTAGGACGGTAGGGAATGCAGAGCCGACAGCTCTCCCCCGGCACTGGACAGGGCCCGCGACCGCCCAAGAACGTACCCCACCGCAGCGATGATGAGCACGGTCAAGATGAGCCAGAACAAAGGCATTTGCTCCCCCGGAATTTTTAGAAAGTACAAAAAGAAAAAGGGGCGGCGATCACGGCCGCCCCTCACAATCAGCCGGACGGCTGATTACTTCATGGTTTCTTCAGCAGCAACAGCAGCCTGAGTCGCAGCCAGTTCCGGGTCGGAAACGAGGCCGTACTGAGCCAGAGGACCGTCCGGGCCAGCGATTTCGTCAGAAACGAAGAACTGAGCGTATTCTTTCAGGCCCGGGATCACGCCGATATGTGCCTTCTTGACGTAGAAGAAGAGCGGACGGGAAACCGGATATTCACCGGAAGCGATGGTCTCGGTGGACGGAGCGATCCCATCCATCGTTGCGACTTTCAGCTTGTCGGTGTTGTTCTCGTAGAACGCCAGACCGAAAACGCCGATGCCGTTCGGGTTGGTGTCGATACGGGCCAGGGTTTCGGTGTAGTCGCCGTCGATGTCCACGGACTTGCCGTCTTTACGCACTGCGATGCAAGCATCTTCAGCGTCATCTTCGGACATGCCGGCATCCATCATGGCTTTCAGAGCGCCAGTTGCTTCACAGCCAACAGCCAGGACCTTCTCTTCGAAGACTTCACGGGTGCCGTGCTTGGTGCCCGGGATGAAGGCGTCGATTTCAGCGTCCGGAAGGTCGGCGTTGAACTCGGACCACTTGGTGTAGGGGTTGTCGACAACCTTGCCGTCTTTCAGCACCTTGGCGCCAAGAGCGTTGAAGATGTCAGACGGCGTGAAAGCAACAAAAGCCGGGCCGTCTTTTTGAGACGCGAAAACGATCCCGTCATAGCCGATGCGCACTTCCATGATGTCTTTCACACCATTGGCCGCACATGCCTTGATTTCTTTTTCGCGGATTTTGCGGGAAGCGTTTGCAACGTCGATGGTGTTTTCGCCAACACCTTCACAGAAGCGCTTCAGGCCAGCAGAAGAACCGCCGGACTCAACAACCGGTGTCGGGAAGTCGGTGTTTTCGCCAAAAGCTTCGGCAACGATGGAAGCGTACGGCAGAACCGTGGAAGAACCGGCAACCTGAACCTGGTCGCGAGCCTGGGCTGTGCCTACGAATGCAGTGGAAGCAACAGCCAGGGCGGTTGCGCTAACGAGGGTCGTAAATTTCACTTGACCACTCCCTTTGAATGTCAAGGTTTGTAGATGATCACCCCGCGCCAGAATGCGCGGGCGATGCCGGGACCCTAGGCCCCATGGATGTGAGTTCTATGACAGTTATTTATCTGTTTTATGACAATGTAAAATACTGACTTATTTATACTTTTTCTTTTTGCAACCGTATTGTCTCAGCATTTTCTGCGGCGCGGCATTCCAACTCGCCAGCGAGACTGCCACTGCGGATTTGACGCCTATCCGTTTCAAAAGCAGCCCGGTATCTCTGGTTTCAAGCCGCCAGATTTCTCATAACGTCTTTCAACAGCGCACCCGCTTCGTTTTCAGGACTCAGATCAGGTTCAAATAAAAAAACCCTGCAGCGCGCCGCGGACGCATGGCTTCAAATCGCTTTGCCTTTAGCCTCGCCATTTCTGATTGTCAGAGTGCGAAAGGAAAATCCAATAAACTGGGGCTTGCGCTAAAATTGCAGTTCGGTCAGCGCCAGAACGTTTTTCGCCTGCTCCTGACGAATTTCCCTGGCCAGTGGGATCAGCCCCTTGTCCGCCAGATAGCCCTCATCTCCCCAGGCCTCTTCGGCGGTGAACGCGGACACATAGTCTTCAATGCCAGGAATGCGGCCCACATGCTCTTTCTTGATATAGAAGAACAGCGGCCGGGACACCGGGTAGACCCCCGTAGCGATGTTTTCGAAGGTCGGTTTGATGCCGTTGACCCCCAGACCCCGGATCTGGTCGGCATTCTGATCCAGGAAAGAATAGCCGAAAATACCCACCCGTTCCGGGCTGGCTTCCAGGGCGCCAACGATCAGATCATCATTTTCGCCTGATTCAAAAAAACTGCCATCCTTGCGGATCCTGGTGCACAGCCCCTCTTGCGGCATGCCGCCATGGGCCTCACAACCAACCTCCATCACCAGCTCTTCAAAAGCATCCCGCGTGCCGGATGTCGGCGGCGGCCCAAGAACTTCGATTTTCTCGTCCGGCAGAGCCGCATCAATATCCGCCCAGCTGACATTCGGATTGGCTGCGATCATACCATCCACGGACAGCTTCTCCGCCAGAGCTTCATAAAGCTGCTCAACGGTGACGGAAAAATCCGGGCCGCTCAAAGAATTGGCCAGAACAATGCCATCATAGCCGATTTCAACTTCCACCGGCGTGACCCCATTGGCCTTGCAGGTTTCGAACTCGGATTTTTTCATGCGGCGGGATGCATTGGTGATGTCCGGTGTGTCGTCGCCAGCCCCTGCACAGAACAGCGCGAAGCCAGCACCGGAACCGGTCGATTCGACAATCGGGAATTTCAGTCCGCTATCACCGACTTTTTCTGCAACTGCGGTCGCAAAGGGAAACACGGTGGATGATCCGACAATCAGAACACGGTCCCTGGCCAGGGCCTGCCCCGGCATCAGCAGCAGCATAGCCGCCATGAAGGCGCGAACCGTCATTTCCATCGCCACCGGTACACTCCTTGTGCCGGCTTGCCTATGCCGGACCACCACATTGTCTTCAGGCCAAACGGTTTCCCGGCGCACTAATTAACCGCCTGAAACCCTGTGTTTTTTTACCTGCTAACACCATCCGGTTTCAGTATTGCGACACTGGCTGCAGATTTTTTAGGCACCGGTTTGCCCACGTTTGTCTTCCGCACTTTCCAGGGCTGGAAACTTGACCCGGAATACAGCTCCTTCGCCGGGCTCGCTTTCCACATCCAGACGGGCGCGGTGACGGGTCAGGATATGTTTGACAATGGCAAGACCAAGCCCCGTTCCCTTCATGGCCCGGCTGGATTCCACATCGACCCGGTAGAACCGCTCCGTCAACCTTGGCAAATGCTCGCGCGGGATACCCTCGCCATAATCCCTGACAAACAGCACCCAGCCCGGCTCCTCCGGCTCGTCGGCAAGCGCGCTCAAGCCCACATCCACCACCTTGCCGGAACTGCCATATTTGAGCGCGTTTTCAATCAGGTTTTCCGAAACCTGGATCAACTCGTCCCGGTCACCGCGCACCCGGACCGGGTCATCGGGCAGGGTCACCTTGATTTCAACAGCCATCTCCCGGGCCAGCGGCGACAGCGCGTCGGCTGTGTGGCGGATGATTTCGGTGAGGTCCACAACCGTCGACGGGCGCACATGGGCTTTCAGCTCGATCCGCGACAGGGACAGAATGTCGTCAATCAGCCTGCGCATGCGCCCGGCCTGATCGAGCATGATGGACAGGAACCGGTCCTGGGCCTCGGGATCGTTGCGGGCCGGCCCTTGAAGGGTTTCGATGAACCCGGTCAGGGACGCCAGCGGGGTGCGCAATTCATGGCTGGCATTGGCGACAAAATCGGTCCGCATACGCTCCAGGCGCCGGTTTTCTGTCAGGTCCTGGATCACCACCAGGATGAAATCCGGCAGATCCCGCCCGCGCTCTTGTCCGCCGGCCCCGGGCATATAGATCGGCGCGATATGGGCCTCATACCAGGTTTCTGTCGGAACCTTTTCGATCCAGCTGATCCGCTCTGCGCCTCCGGTGGTGCAAACCCGGTCAAATGCTTCCAGCAAAGACGGCGCGCGCAGGGAAAAGGACAAGGGATCGCCGGGCTTCACCCCCTCATAAACGTCCATGGCCTTGGCGTTGACATAGCGCGTGATGCCGCGCCCGTCGGCGACAAAACAGGGGGTCGGCAGGGCATCGACAGTCACCTTCATGCCAGTGCCCGGCCACATGCGGCGCATTTCGCGCTGGGTGGTCAGTTTCAGCCGCCGGCCAGCTGCCCGCCTCGGCACAAAGGCGGCGACAATTGTCATGACCAGCACAACGGAGACGGCCGGCCAGAAGGGCACGCCATGGGCAAGGACAGCCACCATGGCGGCGCACAGGGCAGTCAGCAATATCCAGCGCGCTTCTCCGATCCGCGTCAGGGGGGATGCGGGCGGGCGGGGCTCGGACATTTCCTCTTCAGATGACGGTAAGGACATGAAACTCTTGACGACTGGGACCCTGCAACGTTTCGCCGCGAAGCGCCGACACTATTTCGACGCCTTACTAGTTTGCAAGCGCGAAAACGGCGTGGCCGGAGCTGGATGATTTTCTCCAGTAGCACATCAAGCATGTCAGCCAAGCGACAGAAAAAGCATTTTCCGGGAAACGTTTGCAGGCCCGTGGATCAGCGCGAAGGCGCAGCCCTGGCAGCGGTCTGAAGACGGGCGATCAGGGCGGGCCAGCCTTCTTGCCGGCGGATTTGTGACAGGTACTCGGCCCCATGTTCACCATGTCTCAAAAACTCCGAATGAACGATTTCCAAACGGGTCTTGTCCCCGGCCTCCCGGAAATTCATCATCACCCGGCTGGCGGCAAGAGGATCGGCCACTTCTCCGCCCTCCTGCGACACCTGCCAGGCCAGACGGATATATAGCGGCGCTTCAATCGACAGCACCGTACCCCAGGTCCGGCGGCGGCCCTCCCCGTCCATTTCATAGCAGCTTCCGCCGGCAAAAGGGTCAATGCCCGCCTCCACCGGCTCTGCCGCCGCGCCGGAAAAAGGCGAGACCCACCACATCTGCGGCTGGTCAACCACCACTGAAAACGCCCGGTCCCGCGGACAGTCCAGAAGGACGTCGTACCGGCACTCCAGGTCATCTGCCATTGTCATTCCACCACATTCGAAAAGGCCTCTCCCCGCGCACAGCCATCAAGGCGCCGCCCGGGGCCTGATCCGGCGCGGTCCAGCTTTCAGCTTACACCGAATTCAAATCGAATTTTGCCTCTATCTGATTCAAACGTCAGCCGCATGACGCCCTGGAACAAGCATTGATACACAGGCAATTTCAATCACGCGCCTCAAACGGCGCCCCAGCAACCAAAGCGCGTGATCCCGCAGTTGCCTTCGGCACAGAACTGCCTCAAGGTCGCAGGAATGATCCCGGCCCGGTTCAAGAGGCCGTACGACACTCTTTGGCAGGCGCCTGATGAAACACAATCGCGACTTTGATCCCGCCTATGGCACGGCCGTGGAGCTGGCCCCGGGCGTCAGGCGTCTGACGGCGGAGAATCCCGGGCCATTCACGTTTTTCGGCACCAACACCTATCTTCTGGGCACAGAGCGGCTGATGGTCGTGGATCCGGGCCCTGCCCTTGCCTCCCATCTGGAGGCCCTCCTCAAGGCAGTGGGCGGCGCCGGGGTCGATGCCATCCTGGTCAGTCACACCCATATGGACCACTCCCCCGCAGCCCGGCTTTTGAAAGAGAAAACCGGCGCGCCGATTGTGGGTTGCGGACCGCACCACCCCGCGCGGGCCTTGCAGGACAATGAAATCAACCCGCTCGATGCCAGCGGCGACAAGGACTATCGGCCCGACCGGCAACTCGGGGACGGTGACATTTTCTCAACGGATTCTTTGGCGGTGGAAGCCATCGAAACCCCGGGGCACACCGCCAATCACCTGTGTTTTTCCGTTGTTGGAGCGGACCTACTATTGTCCGCCGACCATGTCATGGGCTGGGCAACCTCGATTGTGGCCCCGCCCGACGGCTCCATGCGCGCCTATATGGCCTCCATTGACAAGCTTCTGGCGAGAACCGAAACACGGTATCTTCCGGGCCATGGCGGCGTCATCGACAATGCCCAACACTATGTTCAGGACCTGAAAGACCACAGGCTGGGCCGGGAAGCGGCGATCCTCAGCCTCTTGTCCAAAGGCGGGCACAGCATCCCGGAACTGGTCGGCCAGCTTTATGCGGGGGTGGACCCGGCGCTCCATCCGGCCGCCGCCCTGTCGGTCTTTGCCCATCTGGAAGATCTGGTGGACCGGGCCTTGGTCAGCACTGTCGCCCCGCTCTCCCTGTCGTCCCGCTACAGTCTGGCGTCCTAAAGGGAGGCACAGGCTCCCGCCCCGCGCTCAGCCAGCCAGATCACTGACCTCCGGGCCGCCGGGCGGCAGCTCTTCGTCTTCCTCAAAATAGGGCTTGAATCCGGGCAGCGGAATGACTTCGACAGGAGGCTCAACAGGATCGGGCTCCAGGCGTTCGCTGTCCTCTTCTTCCACCGACAAGCGGGCTAGATCGCCATAGGTTTCCAGCAGCACCTTGTCTATTTCGTCAAACACTGTGCGAATCCGGTCCGCATTGCCCGACAGCTCCCGGAGCGGGGTGGCCGAATGAGCCCGCACATCCAATAAAGCGCCGAGCCTGTCCGGTCGGACGCGGAGCGCAATGTCGAATTTGAGCCCCAGCAGAGCAGTTGCCCCTTGCGCCTGCAGACGGGTTGCCGCGTCCAAAAGATCTGGTGGCAGCTCGTCCACAACGGCCCAGTTGAGGTTGTCCAAGGCCTTGGCACACGCAACGTGCAACTGGCCCGGCGCAATCCGGTAGCGGCGGGGCACGATATCGGCCGTACCACCCGCCTCTGCGAGCCCGCCATGCGGCAGCACCTCCGAGACATCCGGCACAAACGGCCAGACATCCTTGGCAAGCCATGCGGTGGCCCAGGTCAAGAAAGGCTGCTCGGCCGTTTCCGAAACAGCCACCAGCCCTGGAGGATCAAGCCGGTTTGTCGACAGGTCCCTGTCCGCAGGAGCTGCGATCAACATTCCCGCCACAAGAACGGGCGGTCCCAGGGCAAGTCCCCCAAGCACCAGCCCGCCCAGAGCGGACGGCACGCCCGGACCGCCGCGGGACCAGATGCGGTGAAACGCCAGCAGCGCCGCCAGAACAGCCAGAAAAGCCAGAATGCCGGCGAAGAACAGCGACAGGACAAACACATCCGCATCAATCACCGCAATGCGTTTTGCGACAAAGGCGATCACAACGATGGCCAGCGCGACCGACCCGGCAACCCGGCTTGCTGGCGCAGAAGCAGATTTGTAAACGGCGTAACGCTTCATTTCATCCCGACCCGCGTTGGAGCGCATGCTATGTGCCGGCGACCGGCAAGACCAGAGTTGTTTTTTCGGTTTAAAGTCAAATTGTCAAAATTGAACTTCCCTAACGCAATTGGCGCATACTACCTTTGAGCTGCTCAACCGGCGAGTCGCCTGTTGGCAGGCTCATTCAAGCCCCAGACGTCAGACATGATCTCATGACAGTATCGTCCAACCTCCCGCGCCACGCTCCCCGGACCTGCCACTTGTCCATAGGGAACATGTGGCCATGACCGGGCTGCAAAAGCCGCGGCAGACCAGAGATCTGCCCCAGCCGCCTGCTCCCTGCTTGCCGCAGGCGGAACTGGACCGCGAGGGTCTGCTGGGGGCCAGTTTTGCAAACGTTGTCCTGTGCTATCTTCTTGTCCTCACTGCGGCACTGCTCCCGTTCGCCCTTTTTTTTGCGCTCCGGTTTGCAGACCGGGCCGGCCGGGCGCTCCAGGCACATTATTTTTATGTACGCACTACAATCGCCATTCTGGTGATCGGCACATGCGTCGGCGGCCTGACCATTCTGGCCGGTGTCGCACTTGCAGCTCCGTTGATTTTTGCCGGATTGGCGCTTTTTGGCCTGACCCTGGCCCTGGGCCTCACCCGCTGTCTGTGCGGTCTTGCGCGCGCCCTTCAGGGCAGGCCCCCCCGCGCCTACCAGACCTACCTGATCTGAGCAGCCCTGCCGCACCCGGCTTTTCACCAGAGTCGGGTCAAAGACATACGAAACCAGTCCTTCAGCGTCGGCAGCCAGAACATGCCACGTTCATCCGGTTCCAAAGCACTTTTTCTTTGGCGTCGAAATCGCCGATGCGGGTCCGTGACAGACAAATCCAATCAAACGCGACCTGCTCTAAAACTTTAACGAATACTTAGTTGACTACTTCAATTTCACACCCGCAAAGTTACAGGTTGTTATGAAATGTGACTGGCTGAGACGGCTAAAGAAGCGCATGCTGACTGCGTCAAATTGCGGAGAGTATCGTTTTTAAGGCCCATCGCCCTTTCCTCGCCGCAATTGGCAATGACATGCACGCGGCCCGCACCTTTCCGCATTCAAACGAAACAGCCAGCGGGGGCTGAAACCAACACGGACCTGGAAAAATGTCTGAACAATCGTCCCAACCGGTCAAGCAGATCCCGGCGGGAGCAAAATTGGAAAATCACTATAAGCCGGTCGGCATTGCCGCCCTCAACGCCGCTGCCCTGTGCAAGAACGTCGGCGCGGCGACGAAAAAACAGAAATAATCCGCACCGTTTCCGCGCGGACCAATTTGTTTCAAGGCCAGCGCCGGGCCGGTCGGCGTCTTTGAAAACACTGTTCTCAACAGGAGTGTATTCCCGGTTCTGTTGAGCTTGCCGGATTGTTTTGTCTTGGGCACACTGCCGCTGAAAGGCTGGCGGACGTGTCAAACATGGGGCAAAACAGTCGCACATGGTGTCACTTGACAGGCTCCGCCAAAAGCGGATGGGCCCTGTCAATGGTTGGCTGTTGCCACATCCTTTCGTCCGGGCAAGTCAGCCCCCGGCCGCACTCTTCTATTGGCAGCCGTTTAAGATCTCCGCTCTTGCCGGTTCGGCCCAACAGATCCCATTCACGCAAAAGCACGGACAGGTTTCGGGGCACTCTCCCTTTGCAATTGCGGCTGCAAAACCGCTATCCACTTTACCTGGAAGGGTCTGCCTCCCATGCTGCCCCTGCCATCTGCCCTCCAAGCGGAGACGTCCCGAATGATCGTTGCCTATTGCCCCTCCGTCAAAGGCCTTGAAAAGGTCGAGCTTACGCCGGAGATGCCGGTTCCGGCCACTTCCGTGTGGATTGATCTGGAGGCTCCGACCTCCGCTGAACTGCAGGCTGCCGAAAAGCTGATGGGGGCGGAAATTCCAAACCGGGAGGAGATCGCCTCCATTGAGACTTCCGAGCGGCTATATGTAGAACCGGGCGCCGTCGTCATGACCGTGCAAATGCCGATGGCGACCAGAACCCCCGACCCGATCCTGTCTTCGGTTACCTTTGTCCTCAGCGCGAAACGCCTTGTCACCGTTCGGTTCGGAGACCCGAAATCGATCGCCATCCTGTCCAAGAAAGTTCAGGCGGACGCGACCATTGCCCATACCGGTCCGGCTGTCCTGTTTGCACTGATGGAAACCATTGTGGACCGCTGCGCTGACGAAATGGAAACCGCCTCGGGCCGCTATGACAACCTGGCCCTGGAGGTTTTCGGGGATGGCCTCAACATGCGCAAGACCGCCAGCTACCAGATCGCCATCAAACGGGTTGGCAAACTGGGCCTCCAGGTGGCCAAAATGCATGATGTGTGCACAAGCCTGGCACGGATGCTGCTGTTCATGGGCGCGCAGGCCAAACGGCTCTCTCTGAACGAGGAGCAGATCTCGGATCTGAAGATCCATGGCCGGGACATCCGCTCCATCAAGGAACATGCGGACGCCATGGACAACAAATTGTCCTTTCTGCTGGATGCGACCGTGGGTCTGGTGACCCTGGAGCAAAACCAGATTTCCAAGATCTTCACGGTTCTGGGCCTGATCTTCATGCCTCCCACACTGATCGCCTCGATCTACGGTATGAACTTCATCAACATGCCCGAACTGAAATGGGAACAGGGGTTTGCGTTCTCCCTCGGCATGATGCTGGTCTCGGTGGTGGCAACCTTCCTGTTTTTCCGCTGGAAACGCCTGCTCTAATACATAGCGCAGTTGATCATGCCCCTCTGTCCCCGGGCCCTGACATGCTCAGGCGTGTGACTGGTAGAAAACCAGGCGGCCCGGAGGCCGCCCGCGAGCGCAACGTTCAACACGGCCAGCCGCCGTCCCGACGCGGACCTATTTCTCCAGAATATACCGGCGGCCAATGTCCTGAATGGGCCGGGCATTGTGGTCGTAGAGCGCTTCAAACTCCGCAATCGCACCGTCTGACACTTTGATCGGCTCCTTCAGAACTGTCCAGACCACAGTTTCCGAACAGGGCGGCGTCGTCAGCGAGCCCTGGTAGCGGTAAAAATGTGCTGTTGCTGGGATCAGACGGTCCGGGTCGGCCTGCCCGACGTTCCAGCTTCCACCTTCCTGATCCGGGGCATGATCCATGATGGACTGGAACAGCTCGTTCTCGCCGCCGCCTTCGACCATGA
Source organism: Roseibium sp. AWQ4_254 (assembly GCF_056161025.1). Classification (NCBI taxonomy): domain Bacteria; kingdom Pseudomonadati; phylum Pseudomonadota; class Alphaproteobacteria; order Hyphomicrobiales; family Stappiaceae; genus Roseibium; species Roseibium sp. AWQ4_254. The sequence goes on along the minus strand of NZ_JBSWYH010000026.1, from coordinate 42,101 downwards.
CAGCCAGGACCGCAATGGTGCCGTCGTCGGCAACATGCACGAAATGGGCTTCCATCGGGTATTTCCTGCCGTCAATTGCGTGTTCCGACGGCGCATGGAAGTGGAACTGCTTGAGCGTATAGGTTTTGCCATCCAGGGTGATGGTGCCGCCATCCTTGGAATTGTCCTGAATGCTGTGCCCGTTATTGACCTCGGTCCAATCCGCTTTCGGGTTCCAGTGCATTTGCACATCGGCCGCCTCGGCCCTGACGGTGTTGGTCAGGTCGACCGGCGATTGCTCGTCTCCCGCTTCGCAAGCTTCGAAATGATCGGCAAGTTCGCCCCAATGTGCCGGGCCTTCCGTTCCCTCATAACTCCAATGGGGCGTGCTGGCCGCCATGGCGGAGGAAGCGATCACCATGGCGGTGGCCGCAGTTGCAAAAAAGCGGAACTTCATGCGTTTCTCCATGCTTCCCCGGCGCGGCAACCACAGCCGCGCTTTCGGGGTGACTGAGGAGGTACGCCTCCTACCGCACTGCGAAAAGTTAAATATTTGTCATAAACACCTAGTAACCAGCAGTTGTTCTAGACAAGTATAAGCAACGCCCAAATATTCAATCACGGGTAGAGGCGTTCTTTCCGCCAGGGATCATCAACAGAACTCCGCGTCAGCAGAATCCGGTCATGCAGGCGGAACGGACGATCATGCCAGAATTCAAGGGAGGTCGGTACCAGGCGCATGCCGGACCAATGGGACGGGCGCGGGATCTCGCCCAGGCCGAATTTGGCAGTGAATTTCGCCACTTCCTTTTCCAGCGCAAAGCGGCTTTCCAGCGGCCGGGACTGTTTGGACGCCCAGGCACCGATCCGGCTGCCGCGCGGCCGGGACTGGTAATAGGCATCCGCCTCCTCTGGCGTGACCTCCTCGACCAGACCTCTGACCCGGACCTGCCTGCGCAGGGATTTCCAGTGGAAACACATGGCCGCCTTGCCGGAGGCCAGCAATTCGCGCCCCTTGGCGCTTTCAAAATTGGTGTAGAAGACGAAGCCCCGGTCATCGACATCTTTCAGCAAGACCATGCGCACATTTGGCAGGCCCTGGTCGTCGGTGGTGGCCAGCGCCACCGCATTCGGATCGTTCAGCTCAGCTGCCTTTGCGTCTTCAAGCCACTCAGAAAAAAGATCGAATGGATTCTTGACGTCCGTAAAGTCACCTTTTGTTAACTCTTCCGGAGGATGCTTCAGGTCTGTCATTGGTTACCCGTCGAAGAAATCGACTGCCTGCAGCACGCCATTCATTTCCCAGCGTGAGGGCTGTCTAAAAGATGTGTTCTATGCGTTCATATACCCTTGGGCATGCCAAGATCCAATTATTTGTCGCCCTGGCGCTTTTGTCTGCCGGCGGCCTTGGTGGCTGCGCCCAGGTGACCGTCCCCACGGGCAGCAATGATATTGACACACCGACGCTTCTCACCGGTTCAATTCCCTCCGCCTCTGATCAGGCCTATAGTGATGTGGATGCGCAGGACCGGGCCGTGATTGCAGAAAATCTGGACACGCTCAGCCCCACGCTCGATGCGGGCGGCGCCAACAGCGACCTGCTGCTGTCCTGGCTCAATCCGGAGAGCGGCAATTCCGGCACATTGACGGATATCGACAGCGGCCTGCTGGGCCAGACCGGCTGCGTTTCGTTCCGCACAACGGCCAATACAATCGCCGGAATCCGCCTTTATTCCGGCACCGCCTGCCGCGATATCTCGCAAAAATTTGCCGTCACCACCCTGAACGTCACCGACGCTTGATCAGCCGGGCATTTGTGCCCATAAGAGACATCTATGAACCGACCCAAGGTATGGGCTGGAATTTCAGGTGCTTTATACCGATATTAAAAGACGTCGGGTCAGTACTCACAATTTCCAACGCACATTCCGGAGCAGGCGCTGTATCCGGAGGGATTGCTTGTGAGGATCCTGACCTGAAAATCTGAGAAACCTGGTGATGTGAATGCGCGATCCCTATAGCGTTCTCGGCGTGGCGAAAACCGCCAGCGAGAGCGAGATCAAAAAGGCCTTCCGGAAGCTGGCCAAGAAATACCATCCGGATCAGAACAAGGATGATCCGACAGCCCAGCAGCAATTTGCCGAAGTGAACCAGGCCTATGAAATTGTCGGCGACAAGGACAAGCGGGCGCAGTTCGACCGGGGCGAAATCGACCCGGAAGGCAAGCAGCGGTACCAGTCCAGGGGCTTTGAAGGGTTTTCCGGCTTTGAGGATTTCGGCAGCGCGGGCGGCACGCACGGCTTCCGCTCCAGCGGAGGTCCTGGCGCGGGCCCGGGCGGCGCTGGGGGCCCGACCGGCGGCTTCGACGATTTGCTGAACGATATTTTTGGCGGCTTCGGAGGCCGCAGCGCCCGGGGCGGGGCCGGATCGGGCTTCGGTGGCGCCCATGCACGGGCCAAGACGCCTCCCAAGACCAAGGGCGCCAATATTGATCTTGTCGCCCGCGTGTCGCTGGAAGACATTGTCAATTCCGGAAAGACACAAGTCACACTGCCGACCGGCAAAACGGTCAATGTGACCCTGCCCGCCGGGGTGGAAGAAGGCGAAAAAGTCAGGCTGAAAGGCCAGGGTCAACCAGGCGAGAATGGCGGCCCGCAAGGCGATGCCATGGTCGAGATCCGCTTCCGGGCGCATGAGCTGTTTGAGGTCAAGGGCTGGGACCTGCATCTGGACCTGCCCCTGACCCTTTATGAGGCTGTGCTGGGGGCCAAGGTGCGTACCCCGACCCTTTCGGGCGCTGTCAATCTGACCATTCCGCCCCGCACCTCCAGCGGCAAACCCATGCGCCTGAAGGGCAAGGGCCTGCCGACCAAGAGCGGTGGCCACGGAGACCTTCTGGTCAAACCGCAGATCATCATGCCGGCCCATGGCGACGAAGAACTCGACACGCTGATGAAGGCCTGGCAGGCGATCACCCCCTACCGCGCCCGCGGCCCTGAATTCGACTGACTGGCCGTGACTTATAAGTCTGAACCCGTTCGGATCTGAATAAGCTGCCACGCCGCCCTTTGGGCGGCGTGGCTGTTTTCAGGTTCCTACATTAAGGAGGTCCGCCAGCCAGTCGTCTCCCGTTTCAAGCCGCGCCGCGGCGCTGCTTCGCCTTTTCCATTATCCCCTTTTTGGGGGGTCTCCTCTCCGATCCGAGCAAGCCGTCTGAAGCGCGATGTCATCCCGCAGATTGATTTATATAAAATGTTATATTACTTGTTATATAAATCAAGGAAACCGCATGACTGACGACATCCTCCGTTCGCTTGGATACAGCACGCTTGGCAGCCGCCTGAAACGGCTGGGGGAAAAACTGCAGGCGCAGACCCAGGAGATCAGCGATCAGGTGGCCGGCACCGCTCTGCCAGCCTCCCACAACCCCATCCTGGCCGCCCTGGACCAGCACGGTCCGCTCAGCATTGGCGCCTTGGCCGGCACACTTGGCCAAAGCCAACCGGGCGTCACCCGGATGGTCAACAAATTAAAATCCGCCGGTCTCGTCGACAGCCGCCCGGATCAGAGGGACAAGAGGGTCAGCCAGGTCGTCCTGACCCCGAAGGGGGACGCGCTGGCCGCGCATTTGCGGCAAACGCTCTGGCCGAGAAGCCTGCAAACGGTCGCCGACGCCTGTGCCGGGCTGGAAGGCTCGCTTCTGGACCAGCTGTCCCAGCTGGAAGATGCGCTGGAGGCCCGCCCCCTTGTCGGCCGCTGCGCGGATGCCCCCTTGCCTGGCTGGCCGCCTGCGTTTCCCGGAACACTGTCCCAAGACCCCTGACCGCCGTTTGACCTCCCCAGCGCAGCCGCGCCTCACCCCAAAAGAGCCCATCATGTCACATCCGTTAAACCGGGCGGTCTGGTCCGCCCTCTCCTCCCGTCAGGCTCCGGTGTCTCTTGGAGGCGGGCACGCGCGGCGCTTCATACCCGAAATCTCCCCATTCGCAGCCGCCAGGGACAATTCAGTCGAGGCCCTGACCGAACTGGCCGGACTGATGACACCGGAGGAGGCCCCAGTCTATTTGCTGCAGGCAGAAGAGATCGCCCTGCCTCCTTCGCTTGAGGCTGAAAAGACAGCCCTCGGAGTTCTGATGACCGAGCGGCGGCCCCAGCCCCCGCGCAGAGGCGCTTTTAGCATCGAGCCACTTGGCAAGAGCGATATCCCGGCCATGTCCGCACTGGCCGAGCTCACCAAGCCCGGCCCTTTCACGAAACGCACGCCCGAACTCGGCCAGTTCTGGGGAATCAAGCGGGAGGGCCAACTGGCCGCCATGGGCGGCACCCGGCTGGATCTGGAAGGCTATACGGAAGTCAGCGGAGTGTGCACCCATCCCGCATTTCAGGGACACGGCCTTGGCAGCACGCTCGCCCTTCATATCGCCGCCTCCATCCGCGCACGGGGCGACTTGCCCTTCCTCCATGCTTATGCGGACAATGAGGGGGCGATTGCCCTTTACCGGAAACTCGGCTTTGAGATCTGGAGCGAGGTCCATATCGCCGTCCTGCGCAAGACTGCCGCAACCGCATCTTAGTTCACCGGGCATTGATCAGAACCGCTGTGCTGTGTCACGCCTCTTGCCCGGCCAACCAGGCGGACCTGCGCGCGTTTTCTTGCCGGCGAACCAGAAAAACCATCAAACAGGGTCTTATTTGTTGAGGGTGCTACAATGAGCCGAAGGCTGGCAACCTATTGTTTCATAAAATGAAATTTTCGTCAGACTCTCGGCCACGGTAAATCGTGATAATCAAACATCACAGAAATCTAACTGACCCGAACATGACCAACAAGTTGACGATGCCGGCTCTTCACTAAAGCAGGCTTGATGAAAGACAAAATGATGATGAAGAAAGATACCAAACTAACTGGACCAATGACCAGAGCCATTCATGCCGGGGAAGCTCCGGACCCGGCGACAGGTGCCTCGGCCCCGGCGCTGCATATGACCTCAACCTTTGTCAGCAGCGAGGTCGCCGGGTTCTCCGCCCATGACATTCAGGAGGGGGAGAACAGCTTTCTCTATTCCCGGTGGAACAATCCCACTGTGGCGATGCTGGAGCGCAAGATTGCAGCGATGCAGGGCGTTGAAAGCTGCCTGTGCCTGGCCTCTGGCATGGCGGCGGCAACGGCCATCTTTCTGACCTTTCTTGCAGCGGGAGACCATGTCGTCGTCTCTGACGTCTCTTATGCAGGGGTTGCCGAATTGGCACGGGAGACGTTGCCCCGCATGGGAATCGAAGTGACTGCGGTCAACATGGCGGATCTGGAGAGCGTGGCGGCGGCGGTCCGTCCCGAGACGAAACTCATTCACATTGAAACCCCGGTCAATCCGATCGGCCGGTTGACCGATATTGCAGCCGTATCCGCGCTCGCGCGCCAGGCAGGTGCACTGCTCAGTTGCGATGCGACTTTTGCCTCGCCGCTCGGAATGGATGCAGCTGGCCTCGGTGTTGATCTCATCATGCATTCAATCACCAAATATATTGGTGGTCATGGCGATGCGGTCGGAGGGGCCATTGCGGGCAAGGCCGATCTGATAGAGCGTCTGCGCGCTGAAGCGGCCATTCATCATGGCGGTGTTCTGTCCCCCTTTAATGCGTGGCTGATTGCGCGGGGCGCCGCTACTCTGCCGCTGCGCATGAAGGCCCATCAGGCTGGTGCACAGGCTGTTGCCGAGTGGCTGGAAACCCACCCTAAGGTCACCCGTGTCATCTATCCGGGCCTGACCTCGCACCCCCAGGCGGAGCTGGCCACGCGCCAGATGTCGAACTTTTCCGGCATGATTGCCTTTCAGGTTGGCAGCGCGGAAACGGGCCGGGCTCTTGCCCAGCAGATGATCGACCGGCTCGAGGTGATCCACTATGCGGTTTCGCTCGGCCATCACAGGTCGCTTGTTTTCTGGATGGAGACCGGCCCTTTGATGGAAACCTCGTTCCGGCTGGAGGGCGCACAGCTGAATGCGTACCGGGACTATGCGGGCGACGGCATCTTCCGTTTGTCAGTAGGACTGGAAGATTCGGAAGACCTGATTGCGGATTTGCACAATGCCTTGGGAGAATGAGTGCGGCGTGTGTCGCAAAGGGCTGTCTCGCAAATCCCTTTGAAGGCATAGGATTCGGCGCAGGCCAAGATTGAGGTGAGAATGGCGGTCCGAATCCGGGACAGTTCTAGTTAGGCGCGCAGAGAAAGGTTCTTTGTCCGTAGAAGTACGCGGGTTCGACACCTCGCATGAAATCACAATCTCGCCTCGGTAGTACAATTCCGTCGACCATGGATATGCGACCACGATTTACAAGAGCCAGGGCGCGACTGTCGACAAGACTTTTGTTCTCGCATCCAAGAACATGGATCCTCATCTGACGTATGTGGCGTTGTCGAGACATCGGGAGGGGGCAAAAATCTACGCAATTCCTAGCGCCTGGCGAGAGTTGAAAAGAGAAAAAATCCAACTCCGAAACATACTCAACCACCGATCCTTTCGACGCTAACCCGTTACAAGTAAACTAAAAAATTCCGATCACGAGACGGGAGTTCATCCGGTTTAGCAAATTTTGCAGAAATACTCTAAGAGCCCAATTCAAAAGTTTATGAGGGAACGCAATAGGTTGCGAGCTTTCGGGTCATGATCTTGATGCTGGCGATGTTGATCCATGCGGTTGAGCTTTCGATTGATTTCTCCCAGTCTTTAGCCAACCGGCGGCATCTGCCCAGCCATGCGAACGTGCGCTCCACCACCCATCTGCGTGGCAAGAGCTCAAAGCCCTTTGCGGCATCGGACCGTTTGACGATTTCAATTGTCCAGTCTCCGTTGCCCGCCAAGGCCGTGCGAAGTTTTTCACCGGCATAGCCGCCGTTGGCGAAGACATGGCGCAACCAGGGGAACCGGTACCGGATGGCCTTCAAGACAGCGGGAGCGCCATCCCGGTCCTGGATGTCGGCACCTTAGACCAGAACGAACACCATCAATCCAAGCGTATCAGTGATGATATGGCGCTTGCTGCCCTTGACCTTCTTGCCCGCATCGTAGCCGCAAAGCCCGCCGCTTTCCGTGGTTTTCACGCTTTGACTGTCGATGACCCCGGCGGTGGGCGAGGCTTCACGCCCCTCCAGTTCCCGCGTGGCGGCAACAAGGATCTGGTTGATGGTCTGCCAAAGCCCAATATCGCGCCAGTTATAAAATAACCCCGGACCGTCGAGGCTGGAGGAAAGTCTTTCGGCAGTGCCCGCCACTGACTGCCGCTGCCCGCGATATAAAGGATCGCGTTCATCACCTCTCGCATGTTGGTCGTCTGCGGCCGGCCGCCTGGTTTGGCGGCAGGGATCAGCGGCGCTAAAATAGCCCATTCCCGGTCCGTCAAATCGCTTGGATAACGAAGATAGTCCCGGTTATGTTGCTTGCGAGTGATATCATCCCAGGGCATCCGATCCTCCATCTTCTCGACAAAGACGGTTGAATCACAACCCGTTGGTATCACTCAACTACTTTTAAATCGGGCTCTAAGAAATATCTACGTCAGTAAAAATTCACCACTCACTGGATTCACACATTAATATTTTTGGGAATTTTAAAAAAAATGAACGCACTCTCAAAAATTTAATACGTTTATACGTTAAAACTAAAAGATAAAAAAATTTTTCTATATTAAATTAAGTACTAATATTTTTTTGATTCGTGTAATTTGCTTCTATAGAATGATTCCGAATTTCTTCATCGCACTATTTACACTATTCTACCTTAACAGTCAATTTATACATGTGAAAAACTTTTCTACGTTTCTAAGTAGACATACTTACGCACTTCTGACTACGCTACCCCTCGTTGATCCAGACATCAACAAGCCTGAAGCAACCTAACTGGTGGAGAAGTAGCAATGACCAACAAAATTATCAGCGTTAAGCCGCAAGCAAAAACTGAAATGGGTGGCGGTCTTGCCCCTGTTGTGCTGCGCCCGTCTGTAAAGCCAGTTGCAAAGGCGGAAATGGGTGGCGGTTATGCCCCGGTTGTTCGAGGCCCAGCTGTTAAGCGGGTCGCCAAGGCTGAGATGGGTGGCGGGCTTTCACCGGTTCGTATCTGATCTATTTTGTGGTAGCAGGTAGATATCAATCTACCTGCTAACCTATGATGGTTCATTGGTTTAGCTGCGGATTAGGTTCCAAGGAGACTTTGATGGAACAAAATGAGCTACTACGTGAACTGGAAAATGTCCAAGATGTTTGTGACTTTTTCATAAAATGGCGACAGTTTCGCCATCTTCTAACCGATGATCAACTGTCACGAATGCCTTGCTCAGACGAACAAAAGAAATGGATCGGATCTCAATCCTAGATCTAGTTGAAAACGACGAAACTCCGCTATTCGGCAACACAACTTCCTACACCAAGCACTCCTAGAACCGTAAGCAAGAGACGCATGACCAAAATTGTATCGGTTTGGAAAGCTTACCAAAAAGCACCGGAAATACGAACTGCAGAAAAAAGCGCGGCGGGAACAATGCCAGCTGGCGCTTTTCAATACTGCGAAGCCATGCGCACAGCCTCCTCGTTCGGTTGGTACGTCTATCCCCCCAAGGATATCTCGCTTTTTTTTGATGGCCGCGAGATTTTCTACCACGAGGACGATCAATGGTTTCCTATGAAATCAATCAATTTTGAAGATGGATTTCAAGAATACTGGAAGAGTCAAGCACCCGAAAACCTGCATTCATACGACCCACCTTTTTTGTCTGAGTTGTTCGTCCCTGGTGCAATGCAGATATGGTCGGGATATTTTGTAAGCACGCAACCAGGTTGGTCACTTTCCGTACGTAGCCCGGTAAATTACGATATCAGGAGCTCTCTTTCTGTTTACGAAGGCATCGTGGAGAGCGACACTTTTAAGCCTTGGCCTCTTTTCATCAACATACGATTGCTCGCAACCAACAGAGAAATTTACCTCTCAAAAGATCGACCTCTTTTTCAAATGCAGCCTCTCCCCAAACAAGCTTACGCTAACAACAAGCATGGACTTGAGAGCCACGACAGTCTTGAGGCTGGCGAAAACTCGATCGACTGGAATGGCGTGGAGAAGACGGTCAGAAAATCAGAAAATCGTGATTCTCGAAGACCCGGCACCTATGCAGTTGAAACGCGGAAAAAGTAAGATAATTGTCAGCACTCAATAGCCCAACTGCCAAATCCAGTCGATCCACGAAGAATAAACAAAAGGCTAAGAGCGTGCAATTCGATAGATCGACAAGATTAGAATTGCTCGTCGCCTCTTTTTCGACTGTACCTTTTTACTGCACACCTTTCATCATTTCACTATACGCTCAAGATTACTCGAGTTCGGAAAACAATATTGTCTATTTCCCAAGTATCATGATGTTTGCGCAACTTTTATTAGTTTTGTTGCTTCCCACCATATCTGCGTTTGTCAAATTAAACAAGCTGTTTTCGAGTATATTCTTTGTAAGTTCCTGTGTTTTGTCAGGTTGTTTGTTTTTAGAAGCAAACGATTTTTATCTCTCAATTTGCGCGCTACTCATTGGATTATCAAGCGGATCGCTGTTTTCATTTGGAACCACAATATCTTTGAATGCCTCTGACAAAACAATCGCATTTCTTACCAGGCTCGCATATACGCTTGTGCTTACAGGGCTTGTTTCTTCAATATTAGTTTTTTTTCATGAAACTTTCGGCTTGCGATCGATACTCATACCAATTTCGATATTCTACTTTATTTTTTGCTTTTATATTATTTCCAAAGAAATAAAATTATTGACTACAGAAGAAAAGAATCGAAGACCACAAATAAAAGAACTAATCCCCCTGTCGCTAGTCTTTATTTTCTATCTTTCTCAATCCGGGTTTTATGTGTTTCACGCATCCTTTTATGACGGTGACTTTCTTTCCACTGCATTACTAGCGATTTCACGCTTCGCAGCAGGCGCAGTCATAATACTTCTGCCCGCAACCGTATTTAAAAAGCAATCTAGGACAGCTTTGATCATTTGGCTAGCCATAGAAATTTCCTCAGTTCTATTTCTCTCGCAAGAACTAAATCTATTTTTTGTTTGCTTTGTGATTGTAATGTACGAAGTTAGCCTCAACAAATTGGGTGCTTTCGCACAGGCACGCGCAGGTGCATTGTCTAAGGATCTAGCCCTCAAATATTTGGCACCGTCTATAATCGGAGGTGCCGCGCTCGGGCCGATTTTTTTTGCTCGGGGCGTTGAATTAATTGGTGAAAACGGAATAGTTTTCGCCACAATTTCATTAGTGGTGTTTTCTGTTTTGGTGTTGAATTCTTTTTCAACTGAAAAGGGATAAACCTCAAAATTTTCAACGTTTCGTTTCCAGCTTTGGCTGGAAAAAATTTTTCTTGAATTTCGCTATATCAATTTGACTAAAACAGCGTCTTATCTCCGAGAATGAAACGCCAATCAACCATCTTGCAAAGGCTGTCATCTTCGATCTCGCCATCTTCAATAGCCTGATGAAGGCGATTGCTGATTTCTGGCCAATGTGTATGCAGGTCCGTATCCGTCCGGTGAAGCCGATCTTCATGGTTGCCTCGGGCTCTGTTACGCTGCCTTTGCAGCGTACACCCTGGCATGAGGTCGTTGATGCGGTTGATCTTGTGATCTGTGATTTGTGCTAGGAGCCAGGTCAGCCAGGCTTGCGGGTCGATGCCGCCGAGTTTGGCGGTTTCGATCAGCATATAGGCGATAGCCGCGGATTTGCCGCCTTGTGAGCCCATTAAGCGGTCGTTTTTCGACCAAGGGCATCGGCTTCATCGCCCGCTCTGCGGCGTTGTTGTCCAGTTTCAAGTGCCCGTTATTGAGGTACGGCCTGGCTTTCGGCGGGCGGCGGAGGGCATGGCGGATCGCAGCAGCCAGAGGTGATTTTCCCGAGATCAGCGTCAAACAGACACAACGAGAAATCTTTCTCCGGAGGGCGATTGAAATCGCAGGCATTAAAACCTATCAGAAATACGAGTGATATTTTTACCGGAGTTTTCTGATGCGTTTTCTTTTTGGACTTGTTTTCATTTGTCTTCTGTCTTCCGCAGCACAGGCGGACACGATCCGCGAAACGGTCCGGGCCAACAGGGCAACCCCTGTCGGCAGCCACGCCGTTTATGGCCCGCAATGCGGCAGCGGCACCATTCCCAAAATGAAGATCACACAGCAGCCCAAGCACGGTACTGTGACCTTCAAGCAATTCTCCGGCAAACTGGGGAAAAAGGCCGGGCGCTGCGCGGGCAAGACCGTGAAGGGCACGGCCGTTATCTATCGGCCGGACAAGGGCTTCCGGGGCGAGGATGTGTTCCGGGTCCGCTTTGTCATGGATATGTATACGTACGGCTCCACGAAGATCCGTAACGTCTCCAACAAATATGTCATCCAGGTTAAATAAGGGCAGAGCCGGACGCCCGCGCCCGCCCCTATCCTCCACTCTGCTGCGCGCAGCAAAGCAAGGGTGTTCGCCCCTTTTTGCAGCACAGAGGCAGGATGCTCTAACGGTCCCTCCAGCCATACAGCCAATAGGCGCCTTGAAGGTAGAGTTTGCGGAAAGCCGGGAACGGGAACCTGGCAAGGGGACGCTGCAAGGCCACCGGAAGATCCGATGGCTTTACCGCACCGGTGATCAGGCCGGCGACCTTTTCTCCGGACAGCGAGGCCATCGCAATGCCGCTGCCATGCCAGCCCATGGCCGCATAGAGCCCGTCCATGCCCGGCACCTCCCCGACAAAGGGCGTCAGATTGCGGGACATGCACACATTGCCGTGCCATTTGAACTCGGTGTCCACATGCGCCCAGGCAGGGAACATGGTTTCAAAATCGGTGCGGGCCCGTTTCTGCATGGCAGCCAGGGCGGGTGCATTCTCAAAGATGCCGCCCCGTGTGCCAAACAGAAACCGCCGGTCCGGCAGCAGCCGGAAATAGTGCAGCAGGATACGGGTATCGGCGGACATCGTCCCGGACGTCCAGCCTTGCGCACCCAGTTCCCCGCCGGTGAGCGGCCGGGTCACCTGAATGGACGACATGACCGGCAGCGTGCGTCCGTGGATCCATTTCGGCACATGTTCACGGGCATATCCGTTGACGCTCAGAACCACCTTCTTGGCGCGCACAAAGCCCTGTTCGGTCTCCAGCCGCCAGCGCCCGCCATCCGGTTTCAGATCGGTCACCGGTGACTTGCCGTAGATCCGTCCTCCGGCCTTGCGCACCTGATCGCCCAGGGCGAGCACATATTTCATCGGGTTGAGGGCAAAACCATAAGGCATATGAAGACCCCCATGAAAACCCGGCCCGCCAAACCCTTCAGCGGTCAGGTCTTCCCTGGCCAGGACCCGGGCCCGAATGCCGAAGGTTTCCTTTAAAAAGGCCGCTTCGGTTTTCAGGGCTGCCGCCTCCCGCGGCCGGTGCGCAAGATACATTTCCCCCTTGGAATGGCGGTCCGCATCCAGGCCCCAGTCCAGAAGCCTCTCGGCCACCAGATTGATCCCCGCCACCTGATAGGCGACGAATTTGCGCGCCTCATCAAGGCCGAATTTGCGGATGAGCTGACGCTCGTCCAGCTTGGTTCCGCCAAGACAACAAAAGCCGCCATTGCGGCCGGAGGCGCCATAGCCCACATGTTCGGCTTCCAGAACACAGACCGACAGCCCGGCCCGGGCGAGTTTCAGGGCCGCACTCAGACCGGCAAACCCGGCTCCGATCACGGCCACGTCAAACAGCGCATTGCCCATCAGTTGCCGGTCCTGCCGGAGCCGGGGCACGCTCGCCTCCCAAAAGCTGCCCACCAGAGCGCGGGGCATGATCTCCTGATAGCCCATGTCAGATCCCGAGCCGGTCCCGCAGGGAATACCAGCTCATGGCCAGCAGCAGCAGCGGATGGCGGAACCGGTCACCGCCTGGGAAGGACGGGATTTTCAAGGTTTCAAACACGTCAAACCGCCCGGCGGTTCCGGCAATTGCTTCGGCCAGGATCTGCCCACCCAGAGTGCCCATCGCCACCCCATGGCCGGAATAGCCGGACGCAGTCAGCATGTTGGGCGCCAGCCTGGCAAAATAGGGCATGCGTTTGGGGGTAATGGCGAGGGTCCCCCCCCAGCCGAAGGCAATCCCGGCGTCTTTCAGCTGAGGGAAAATCTCCAGCATCGGCCTGCGTACGAAGGCCTTGATGTCCTCGGGAAAGCGGTATCCATAGGTCTCTCCTCCGCCAAATAACAGGCGCCGGTCGGCGGACAGGCGGAAATAGTTGATCACGAATTTGCTGTCATCCACGGCCACATTGTTGCGGATGATCTCTTTCGCTTCATCCTCAGAAAAAGGCTCCGTTGCCAAAATGAAATTGTTGATCGGCATGCAATGGGCGGCTGTGCCCCGCTCCAAACGGCCGATATAGCCGTTGCAGGCCAAGACGAGAAACCGGGCTTTGACATGGCCCTGTGCGGTGCGGACCAGAACCGTTCCGTCACCTTGCCGGTCAATGCCGTCAACGCGGGTCTGTTCATGCAGCTTTGCCCCGACGTTTTTGGCAGCCTGCCCCAGCCCCAGCGCATAGTTCAGCGGGTGCAGATGTCCGGCGCCCATGTCCAGCGCTCCGCCGAAATAGTGCGGGCTGCCCACATGCTCTCCGATCTCGTCGCTGCCGATAAAGCGGATATTTTCATAACCATAGGTGAGATGCAGATGTTCCACCTCTTCCCGGGTTTCTTCCAGGAAAGACCTGCGATGAAGCGCATGCAAAATGCCCGGCGTGTAGTCGCATTCAATCCGGTGGCCGCTGATCAGCCCGCGCACCAGGGTCTTGGAGTCTTCCGCCAGCTCCCAAAGAAGCTTGGCATGAGACAGCCCGTGCCGCTGTTCCAGAACCGCCTGCCCCACCCGCTGGCCGGAGCCGACCTGCCCTCCGTTACGCCCGGACGCTCCCCAGCCGATCCGGTTGGCTTCCAAAAGCCTGACATCCAGACCGCGCTCCGCCAGATGCAGCGCTGCCGAAAGGCCGGTATAGCCGCCGCCGACAACACAGACATCGCAGCTCTGCGCCCCGTCCAGGGTCTCAAAATCCGTTTGCCAGTTTGCCGTAGCAGCATAATAGGACGGAGCATGCTGTCCGGGCGTGTCGTTTGCCGTCAAAAGGTCAAGCGCATTCAGCATCGCAGGTCATCGGGTCCTTTTCCTGGCGCACAGGTTCAGTTCAAATGAAGCGCGTCACCTTCCATCGTTCAGCCCAAGGTTTCAAGAAGAAATCAGCTCTACGCGGGCAAGTTTCTGCTTGATTTTGCAACCCCTTGCATCTCACTTAGCGTCACCGTTCAGCTTATGATACAGACCGGCCCGGCAATGTGACCCGCGCGCGTCTGAAGGAAGGTAAAACTGTGTTTGGACCTGTCGAACATCCCTGGCTAGATCCTCTGTGGCGGCGCATCGCGCTGGTCGTATTTTGCGGTGCCTGGACGGGTATGGAATATTATCTCGGCCATTCCGGCTGGGCGATCTTTGTTGGACTGGTCACGCTCTATGCGGCCTGGTCCTATCTTGTGACCTACAAGGGCCCGGAGGACGAGACCCGGACCACCCGGCCGGCTCCGCACGACGAAGAAGGATAGACGGCAGCATGCGGCACGGCAGCGACAAGACCAACTGGCGCCTGTGCCTGCGCGGATGGCAAGACCTTCGGCGCAGCCTCTTTGTGATGGTGCTGCTGCTGGTTCTGCCGGGCACTCACCCTGCGCTTGCCGCCGACAACACCGGCGCTGCTTTACCCCAGCCCTTTTGGGACCAGGTAAATGCGGCGCAGGGCTCGGTCCAGGACGTTTTGAACAAGCGCTGCGTCGTCTGCCACGGCTGTTATGATGCCCCGTGCCAGCTGAAACTGTCCTCACCCGATGGCTGGCTGCGCGGGGCCTCGAAAACCAAGGTCTATGATTCCAGCCGCCTGACCGACGCACCGATGACCCGCCTCGGGGTCGATGCCAAGACGGTGCCGGGCTGGCGTGCCAAGGGTTTCTTCCCCGTAACGAACACTGGTGAGAGCGGCCAGGCCTCCGTGCTGGAGCAGATGCTCAAAGCCGGGCGCACTCAGGCGTTCCGGCTCGGAGCGCCGCTGCCGGAGGAAATCGACATCAGCCCCCTGCGCCGGAACAGCTGCCCGGCGCCCTCGGACATGGGACACTATCTAAACGACCACCGGTTCGGCGGCATGCCCTTCGCGACCGCCCCGCTTCCCGACAAAGACTATCAGAAGCTGCTGGACTGGGCGGCCCGGAGGGCACCGGTGCCGCAGCAAACGGTGCCTTTGCCGGAGGAGGTTCAGGACAAGGTTGACACGATCGAGGCGTTCTTCAACCGGGACACCCTCCGGCAGAAACTGGTCTCCCGCTATCTCTTTGAGCATCTCTTTCTCGCGCAGCTCCATCTGGAGGGCGGCGCCCCCCGGCGCTTCTTCCGCCTCATCCGGTCACGGACAGGGCCCGGCGAAACGGCAGATGAAATTCCGTTCCGGCGCCCGTTCGATGATCCAGGCGGCCCGTTCTTCTACCGTCTCGTCCCGCTCAAGGGCACCATCTTGCACAAGGAGCATATCGTCTACCGGATCGGCCCTGAACGGCTTGACCGTTACCGGGATCTGTTTTTTGCCGGAGACTGGACACTGGACACCCTGCCCCCCTATTCGCGGCAGGCGGGCGGGAATCCCCTGTCCACGTTCCAGGCCATTCCGGCCCGCAGCCGCTACCAGTTTCTTCTCGATGACGCGCTCTATTTCGTGCGCACCTTCATTCGCGGGCCCGTCTGCTACGGCCAGGTTGCGGTCAATGTGATTCAGGACCGGTTCTGGGTGTCGTTTCTGGCACCCGGCTCCGACCTTTCCGTGACCGATCCAGACTATCTCAAGGACGCGATACCGATCCTGGAGCTGCCGGTCGCCATGTCCAGCGACACGCTGAGCAAACGGCTGAAGAGCTTTCTTCAGGTCGGCCCGATCAAATATCAGGCCTTCCGGCAGGCCCGCTATGCCCGCCGGGCGAAAACCGAAGGCGGGCTTGGCTACAAGGATATTTGGGATGGCGATGGCAACAACCCGGATGCCCGTCTCACCATCTACCGGAACTTTTCCTCTGCGTCCGTCGTCAGAGGTTTTGCAGGCGCCATTCCCAAAACCGCCTGGGTGATCGACTTCCCGTTATTTGAGCGGATTTATTATGACCTTGTGGCGGGCTTTGATGTCTTCGGCAATGTCGAACACCAGCTCACGACCCGGATCTACATGGACAATCTGCGCCGCGAGGGGGAGCGCATGTTCCTTTATTTCCTGCCGCCCACGGCCCGCAAACCGCTCCATGACAGCTGGTACCGCGGGCCGCTGGCCAACCTGATCGACCTTTGGAAAGAGAGCCCGCTCGATACGGCCAGTCCATCCGGTGTCACCTTCACCACCCGCCAGCCCAAATCGGAATTCCTGAGCCGCCTGCTGCAAATCCCCCCCGCCCTTTGGCCGCAAAGCGATCCGGTCAACCGCTGCGAGGCAGACGCCTGTGCCCCGGCGGCGAGCACAGCCGGACAGCTGCGCGCCCTCACCGGATCGCCTGCGCCTTTTGCCAAGTTCCTGCCCGACATTTCGATTCTGATGGTCGAGACCGGCAGCAAGAACGAGATCTTCACCCTTGTCCACGACATGGCCCACAGCAATGTGGCCTTCATTTTCAATGAGGATCTGCGCCGGGAGCCGGACAAGGACACGCTCACCATTGTGCCGCGCCAGTTCAGCAGCTATCCGAATTTCATTTTCTCGGTGACGGATGGCGAGCTGCCCGCTTTTATCAGCCGCCTCAAGGCCGTGCGCACCCAGCGGGCCTTTCTGGATCTGGTCAGGCACTACGGCATCCGCAGAACCGACCCGCGTTTCTGGGCCAGTCTCGACCGGATACAGGCCGGCCTCAATGCCCAAGACGCAGTTCAGGCGGGTCTTCTGGATATCAACCGCTACCGGGATCCCAAACCGCTGGATCCGATTGAACGCTTGTTTCAGTTCACCTTTTCCATCGACGAGGACACTTGAACGCACGCAGCGTGTCATCGGGGTTGCCTTTCACCGGCCTCCGCGTTTTTTCGCTTCAAAGTTTTATCAAACCCGGCAACACTCGGGCTGCGACTCGTTTTTGCCCGTGGGATGCCTTTGGACACAGCCGACTACATCATCATTGGCGCTGGATCGGCCGGCTGTATTCTGGCCGAACGCCTGAGCGCGGACCGGCAAACCAGCGTCGCCGTACTGGAGGCGGGCGGACCGGACAGCTCTCCGCTTGTCTCCCTGCCGCTCGGCTACGGCAAGCTGATCTCCGCCGCCAAATACACATGGCAATTTGAAACCGAAGCAGATGCAGGCCTCAACGGACGCAAGGCCGCCTGGCCACGCGGACGGGTGCTCGGGGGCTCCGGCTCCATCAATGCTCTGGTCTATTGCCGGGGCCTGCCCCGGGACTTTGAGGACTGGGTGGCCTCCGGTGCGCAAGGCTGGTCCTGGCAGGATGTGGCCCCTGTTTTCGCCCGGCTTGAGACCCTGGTGTCGCCTGAGGGCCGCAAGGCCGGGACCGGTCCCATCCACGTCCAGAATGTGTCCGACCAGATCCACAGTTTGACCCGGCATTTTTTCAAGGCGCTGGAAGAGGTCGGCCTGCCCCGAAGCAAGGATTTCGCAGCCATGCAGCGCGAAGGCTTTGGCGCCTATCACCTCAACACCCGTGATGGCCGCAGATGCTCCTCGGCCCGTGCCTTTCTTCATCCGGCACTTGAGCGCACCAATGTGCAGCTGCGGGTCAACACCCAGGTCCGCCGCATTCTTGTGAGCGGGACCACGGCCACCGGCGTTGAACTGACCGGGGGCGAGATCCTGACAGCCCGGCGCGAAGTGCTCTTGTGTGCGGGCGCCATCGGATCCCCGCAGCTTTTGCAGGTCTCCGGCATTGGTCCGGGTCCGCTGCTCCGCGCGCATGGCCTTCCGGTTGTGCTTGAAAACACCCATGTTGGGGGAAATCTGCAGGACCATCTGGCCGCCAGTTTTACCTTCCGCGCCCGGGAACGCAGCCTCAATGCAGACCTGCGCCCTCTAACGGGACAGGCCTGCGCCGCCCTGCGCTATGCGCTCACCCGCAAGGGGCCGCTCGCCCTGTCGGTCAACCAGTGTGGCGGGTTTCTCAAATCAAGACCGGCGCTGGAGCATCCTGACCAGCAGCTTTACCTGAATCCGGTCAGCTATCGCCTGACAGACCGCAATGGGCGGCTGACCCCGGAACTTGACCCGTTCAACGGGTTTGTCATCAGTGCCCAGCCGACACGCCCCACAAGCCGGGGCAGGATTGACATCAAAAGCGCTGACAGCACGGTCCCGCCCCGGATCTGCGCCAACTCTCTGGCCACGGACGAGGACCGGGCGGCGGTGATCGACGGCGGACGCCTGTGCCAGAAAATCATGGCCAGCCGTGCCATGCGCGCGGTGGTCGAGACGTCTGAAGCCCCCCATCTGGAAACCCTGGACGATCCCGGCCTTCTTGCCGATTTCCAGGAACGGGCCAAAACGGTCTATCATCCGGTCTCAACCTGCCGGATGGGGCGGGACAGGACGGACAGTGTCTTGGACAGCCGCCTCAAGGTCCATGGAATGAAGGGCTTGCGGGTGATCGATGCCTCCGCCTTCCCGAACATCACCTCCGGAAACACCAACGCCCCGGCCATGATGCTGGCGCTGAAGGGAGCCGATATGATCCTGGAAGACCGCAAAGCCGATGCCTGAGCCCCTTTCCGGGACCGGTGTTCCCGCCGTTTCCCCCGAACCGTGACCAAGAGCCCCGCCATGCAGCTTGATGTCCTTGAAACCTTTGTGGTCGCCAATCCGCCGCCCCGCCATGGCGGGCGGTATTTCATCTTTGTCAAACTGGTCACCAGATGCGGATTGACCGGCTATGGCGAGATTTACAACGCCACCTTCGGGCCCCACCTGGTGGCACGCATGGCAGAAGATGTGTTCCAGCGCCAGTTTGCCGGGGAAGACCCGCACCACATCGAAAAGCTGTGGCACAAGACCTATGGCGCGGGCTATACGCAGCGCCCGGATGTCTCCGTCATGGGTGTTCTGTCCGGCCTTGAAATGGCCTGCTGGGACATTATCGGCAAGGCGGCGAACAAGCCCGCCTATGAACTTCTCGGGGGCAAGGTGCACGAGCGGCTGCGCTCCTACACCTATCTTTATCCGGCCTCCGGCGACGTCTATCCCGACCCAGCCCAGCCGAACGTCTACAATGATCCGGGTCTGGCTGCAGCAGCAGCCGTGAAGGCCGTGGAACAGGGCTTTACCGCCGTCAAGTTCGACCCGGCGGGGCCTTACACGATTTATGACGGCCACCAGCCGAGCCTTGATGATCTTGAGCGGTCAGAAAGCTTCTGCCGGGCGATCCGCGAAGCTGTCGGCACAAAGGCCGATCTTCTTTTCGGCACGCACGGCCAGTTCACGGTGTCGGGCGCAAAGCGCATGGCGCGGCGTCTTGAAGCCTATGATCCGCTCTGGTTTGAAGAACCGATCCCGCCGGAGCGGCCCGAGGACATGGCCGAGGTCGCCCGCTTCACCACGATTCCGGTCGCCACCGGCGAGCGTCTGTGCACGAAATACGAGTTCTCCCGGGTGCTTCAGACCGGCGCAGCCAGCATCCTGCAGATGAATCTTGGCCGTGTGGGCGGCTTGCTGGAGGCCAAAAAGATCGCCGCCATGGCCGAATGCCATTCAGCCCAGATAGCACCGCATCTTTATTGCGGGCCGCTGGTCGCCCTTGCCAATATCCAGATTGCCACCTGCAGCCCGAACTTCCTGATCCTGGAATCGATCCGCCGGTTCGATGGCTTTTACGCCGACCTGCTGACCCGGCCGATCCACTGGGAAAACGGCTATGTCCTGCCCCCGCAGGCCCCCGGCCTTGGGTCAGACCTGAACGAGGACATGGCGCGGGCGCACCCTTATGAGGGCGAGACCTTGCATCTGGGCCTTCAGGAAACGCCCGCCCTGCCGCTCTGAACGGGCCCCTGAACCGTACCAGCGGGCAAAGGCACAACGGAGAACAGCGGGTCAGATGCCGATTCGGCCGGAGCCAATGTGGTCTGATGCAAAATCTTGGCGATCTCGGCCGCCGGCATCGGCAGTCCGAACAAGAAACCCTGCACTTCCGAGCACCCACCCACTTTCAGAAAGTTCAGCTGGTATTCCGTTTCAACCCCTTCGGCAAGCACCGGTACGCCGAGACTCACCCCCAGTGCCAGTGTGGCTTTCACTATGGCATCGGACTGGCGGTTGGACTCAAGATGCCGGACGAATTCCCGGTCGATCTTGATCTTGTCGAAGTCATGGGCCTGCAAGGTGGCAAGGGATGAGTAGCCCGTGCCGAAATCATCCATGACAATGCGCACCCCAAGGTGCCTCAGGTCGCCCAGGATCTGTGCGGCCCGAGAGGCCTGAGCGACAATGCCGGTTTCGGTGATCTCCAGTTCAAGCCGGTGCGGTTCCAGCACGCTTTCGGCCAGAACGGCCGCGATGATCTGCGGAAACTGGCTGTCCGCCAGCTGGACTGGCGATACATTGATGGCGACACGCATCGCCTTGGGCCAGGAGGCCGCCTCCAGGCAGGCAGTGCGGGCGACCCAGGCCCCCAGTTCCCGGATGAAACCGGTTTCTTCTGCAATCGGAATAAAATCCAGCGGCTCGACCATGCCCCGTGCCGGGTGGTTCCAGCGCAGCAGGGCCTCTGCGCCCACGATCTGACGGGTCGAAGCATCATTTTGCAGTTGATAATAGAGCTGGAACTGGCCGTTTCTCAGGGCGCAGCTTAGCTCCAGCGCCAAAGCACTCCGGTTCCGGGTCTGCCCATCCAGATCGGGATCGAAGCAGACAGCCTCTTCTCCTTCCAGCGCTTTGGCCCGTCGCAGGGCCAGTTCCGCTGCTTCCAGCAGTTTCACCTCCGAAGCGGCATGATCCGGGGAACACGCATAGCCGATGCAGCACCCGGCCTCGATCCTGCCCGTGTGCCAGTCCAGGGGCTCGGCGACCAGAGCCTTGATGCGTCTGCACAGATCGGAAATATAGGTGCTGGAATAGACCGGCTTGCCGATGATGACAAATTCATCGCCATTGGTCCTGGCCAGAAACTCGTCCGCCTGCAGCCCTTCCGACAAGTGTTTGATCACGTGGCGCAACAGGGCGTCTCCACCTGCCCGGCCAAGCGCTTCATTAATGTCCTTGAACCGTCTCAGATTGCAGACCACGGCAACCGTCCGGGCATTGCCGGCCGCGGCCTTGAAGAGGAAGGCGCCAAGCCATTTCTCCAGCCCCCTCCGGTTCGGCAGCCCGGTCAGCGGATCGTGATGTGCCATATGGGTCAAGCGGCTGTCTGCTTCCTTCACGCTGAGACTGTCGATCACATGGGTCAGAAGCGCTGAGAAGAACAGGACAGCAACGGTGAAGCTGACAGCGATTCCGACCTGCTGACTGGACGCAAGCCCGGCCCCCCATCCTTCCTCAAGCCTGAGTGGCAGGAAACTGGCCCCTGCCATGGCCACGAAATGCAGGCTGAAAACGGCCATCGCGAAACTGCCTGCCGCTGCATAGACAGAATACTGGCTGGAGGGCCGGGCAACCCGGTTGGTGGCCAGACTTCCGAACACCAGAGCCAGCGCAACGGCAACCACCACATAGCTGCTGGAAACGGTCACCACGCCGGACACCCGCATCGCCTGGGTACCGATAAAATGCATGATCACGATGGAGGCGCCGAAAAGCGCGCCTCCCAGCTCGATCATCCAGCTGTCCCGGGTCAGGCTGCTCACATAGAGCCCGGCTGTCGCCCCTGCCACCGCGATCACGAGTGTCAACAGAGTGAGACCAAGATCATATCCCAGGATCAATGGGCTCTCATACGCGATCATCGCGACAAAATGGGTGGACCAGATTGTCCCGCCCCCGATCAGACCGGACAGGAACAGCCAGAGCAGTTTGAGAGGCCCTTCTGAATGCCTGACCCTGGCATAGAGCCGCATGGTCAAAACGGCCCCGCACAGCAGCAATATAACAGCTAGAACGGTCAAAGCCGTGTCATGCTCATAGGCAATGCAAGATAAAACCGTCAGCATTCAGCTCTCCAAACGCCAACAGATTATGGGATACCAGCGAGAAAAACGTAAAGCTGCCAAAAAAATCGGGTAAAATAAAAAACTTTTTCGTATTTCCTGCGTATTTATTACAGGCATTCTCTCGAAAATGGCGGATATTTTCCTGAAGCGACACCGGCATCCCCTCACCGTTTTCTTGCAAATGAGGGGATTCGCCGCTCAGGCCAACTTGGCCTTAAACTCGATTCGCCGCCGAAACAGCGCCGGCTCGGTATACCCGTTCGGCTGCTTCGTGCCCTCCAGCACCAGTTCACAGGCCGCCTGGAAGGCAATTGATTTGCCGAAATCCGGGGCCATCGGGCGGTAGAGCGGGCCGCCAGCGGTCTGGCCGTCAACGACGGCTGCCACTTTCTTCAGGATATCGACCACCTGTTCCTCGCTGACAACGCCGTGGTGCAGCCAGTTGGCGATGTGCTGCGAGAAAAGCCTTCATGAGGGCGTTCAGCCGCCTCCCAAATCCTGTGCCACGCTGAAAGGCTTTCGCCTTTGCGCCAAGCCTGCTACCTCAGGACTGCAATCCGGCCTTGAATGCCTGACGGCAAGCCCGGGCCGGTTTCGTCCGAAACGTCACGAGCAGCGAGAGACAAGATGCCGGATTTTGCGATCTATCCCAGCCTGAAAGACAAGACCGTCATCGTTTCCGGCGGTGCGGAAGGCATTGGTTCGGAAATTGTGAAGGGCTTTGCCGCGCAAGGGGCGCGGGTCGGGTTTCTGGATCTGAACGAAACCTCGAGCGCGGCGCTTGGCCGGACGGGCGAGAATATCGACTATGAAATCTGTGACCTGCGCGACATTGAGGCGATGCGCGCCGCGCTGGGGCGGCTGACCGACCGGCTGGGGCCCGCGCATGTCCTGGTGAACAACGCCGCGCGTGATGACCGCCACAACTGGCAGGATGTGACGCCGGACTATTGGGACGAGCGGCAGCACACCAACCTGCGGCACATGTTCTTCGCCATCCAGGCGATTGCCCCCGGCATGGCAGAGCTTGGCGGCGGCTCCATCATCAACATGGGGTCGAATTCCTGGTGGGAGGCAGGCGGCGGGTTTCCGGCCTATGCCACGGCAAAGGCCGCCGTCCACGGCCTGACCCGCACCATGGCCCGCGACCTCGGCGACCAGCGCATCCGCGTGAACACCGTCGTGCCCGGCTGGATCATGACGGACCGCCAGAAGGCCCTCTGGGCCACCCCCGAAGCCCTTGAAGCCCACCGCGCCCGCCAATGCCTGCCCGATCTGATCGACCCGATCTATGTCGCCCGCATGGTCCTCTTCCTGGCCTCCGACGACGCGGCGATGTGTACGGCGAATAATTATATGGTTGAGGCGGGGTCGATTTGAGGGGAGAAGGAGTTGCGCTTCGAATGTGAATCTAAACGGGCACTCTCGTCAGTGGTTCAATGTTAAGCTGGCCCTTCCAGCTTGCTACTCTTCGATAACTGCAATCGTTTGATCACCTCGTTTCACGACTACTCGTTTGACGTGATCGGCTATGTCCGGAACAGAATGTTCCACGACCAGCTCAACAACTCGCTCCATCCTGATCCGCCGTGCCCTCCAGTGTTCATAAGGATAATCATCTATTCTACTGAAAATTCCCTTATCTCTAGCAAAAGGAAACGGCTTTGTGCAACCGCTATTGTACGGACAAAGAAATATACTATCTCTATAAGCCTCAACTATACTTTTTGTATCCACCTCCAAAACATCGTGCTCCTGTTCTCTATACGCAGCCGCATTAGTTAGCCTATGGAGGCGATTTTCGCTCAACCAAAAGAATACTTTTGAATTTAGAATTCTATACCAGTCCGCAGGTCTCAGCTCAGCTGGCAAGGCCCTCAGAAGTCCAGCGTCGCTCATTGGCTTCTGGTCTCGAATGACTGCTCCAGGCAGCCCCTCGCACTCGATTGCCACGCTTTCAGGCCGATGACTGGCCAGCAAAACTTCGCGATAATCATCAGACACTTTGTATAGATCTGTTAGCGCACCTGTGCTGAGTAGGCCATGGTATTTGATAGACTCCCACGATCCACGCTCGGCCATGTGAAACAGTGTCGGGCAGTCCTGAATGAGTTGCTCTAGCTCTTCCGGTGTCACCAAGCTCTCCGATCAATTACATTTCGCCAATTAAAGTCAGTCGACAACAATGACACCGGTCGGCCAGAAACTCGCTCAACTTCTTCGACGAATCTTATTGTTTCAGTGCTTAACTGCTCAAATCGAAACGCGCTTCTATTTTCAACATCAAAGTAATCAACAAATGTAAGAGCGATGTCTGTTGGACCATTCAATTGAACCGAATCTCTGAACTGCTCCCAATCAAATTCAGCGATACGCCTAGCTCTATTTGTTGTTGTTGTCCGCTCGGTTTTATTCAACTCTTCAAGAGGTATTCCGCTTCTTTCGTTAATTTCTTCCATTTTTACTTCAAAGGCCATATCACCGGAGGGCCCACCTACTCGAATTGGGTAGGTTCGGCAAACCATAATCACTTTTCTGACGTTCGAAGGCGCAATCCCAGCATCTGCCAGACACCCTGAAACAGTAGTGTCTCGCGTCGTAACATGTGGGTATTGACCGTGATGCAAGCTAAGCGAGGTACCTTGCGTACCCTCCAACATTATCTTGTTCCCTTTTACAATCGCGTCAGAAATAACTTTTTTCGCAACTCCAATATATGGCGCTAAGTCTTCACAATCCCGCGCAAGAAATTTTAAACTTCCAGATTTATAATCAGATCTCCCAATCATTTTTCTTGATGAAGCAATACCAACACCTTGTGCTGTTGAGCTAATATTTCCAAATTTCTCTTCTTCTTCTTTTCGATCCTCGTCTGTAATTATCATTGCTTGCTCATCAATTGTGAGCCGTTCGAATGAAACATCGTGATCCGAAATCTCTTTCAAAAGTTTAGGGGGATAAATTACTGCACCCGGCCCGAGTAATAACTTGGCGTTAGGTGCACGTCCGGTCCCCGAAGGCAGATGAAAATATTTTTCGGGAGGTTCGCCAAATACTTGGTGCCCTGCGTTTGGCCCACCAACACGTATCAACAAATCGTATTCAGGTGCTATGTGGCCAACGATGTTGCCCTTTCCCTCACTCCCGTACTGCCCGCCAACAATCACATCAACTAAGGGTTCACTCGATCTAGGGTATAGATTAAGCAACGCAGTAGCTCGAACAAGAACAGCCTCTTTGCTGCACTTATCCGTCTGCACCACAATATCTGCTATTTCCTTTAGGTTTTCGACCTGCTTTTCAGTCGGATGCCTTTTTAGTTTATCATAGTCAGCATCTTGATCCTCGGATCGTCGTCTGCTTTGAAATCGGTTGCGGAGCTCTTCATCCGAAGCTGTAAGGTGGATGTGGTGCACATCTGTACCATACGCTTTTCGAATTGCATCGACTTGCCCCCTGATCCTCACGGAATCTACGACGAACAAGCCTTCGGGCGTTTCTCTTTTGCTAGCCCTGTCGATTATCGCCTGTAATTCTTCTGCAACCCACTTGCCTTCATCGAGTTTATCAAATTTGCGCCCTTCCCTTTGAAGCGCCTCTCGCTTCATAGACTTCTTGCCAGTTTTTTGAAGGATAAGGTCTTTTGTCTTTACGATCATAGCGCCGTGGCGCTCTTCAAACGATCGCACGAGATTCGACTTTCCCGAGCAAATCGGGCCTGAAACAATTACGATTTGAAAACTAGTTCGCTTGTTCGCCAATTAGAACATCTCAAGTTGAATTTTTTTAGGCGGTTTATCGTAAACTAAAACAGACAACCCTGACCGCACAGCAGCTTGGTCTATCATCTCTTCTATAACACTCCAACTTCCGCCCGCTGCACCAGTGCCAATCTTTGGCAAATGAATACTAGCCCCAGTTTGTTTTGCTTCTTGGGTAACAGCGTTAAGGCACTTTTCTAGAGACGAGTATCGGATTCTTGGGTATGGTGAGGGACCAAACCCCTCCTGTGCAATCATACTCGCTATTGTGGTTCCATTTTCTGCTTTTGTGAAAATTACCTTACCCAAACGCTCTTGGAAATCAAGCTTCTGCAATCTTTGCGCGAACTCCTCCTCAGCGCTAGGATATTTTTTTGCTAGCTGCCTTGCCACGCCACCGCCCCATCTAAGAGCCCTATCATTCACCAGCTGGCAAACAATTTTCTCATCTTCACCGCGAGGGCTCAGAATGTTCCCAAAGACATTGCAAATAGGCTTACGATCAACGCTCGGTTCCTCAAATCGAATTAAACCCGCGACTCGTGGGTAGGCGCTCCCCGTATAAGCAGGCAGCCCCACATACTCGATCAGAACCTTAGAGCCCACGACCCAATCCTCGGACGCTTTGTCCGTGTACCCAATAGCGACGCAGCTACGTGCAACACTGTTCTCTGGAAGCACCTTGCCTGCTAGCTTCACTCTGGGAGCCGTTGGAGAACCAACCATGTAATCTACTTTGTACCTACGTACATTATCCTTGATAAATGGAGAGGAAAAGAAAACTGCGACAGGTTTTTTTGATATATTCGCGAACCTTATAAGAAACGCCTCAAAGGAAACATCGTACTTCCTGCACTCTATCAACAAATCCTCAATGCCAGGAAGATCAACTGCTTTCTCTATACTGCCCGCTGGCAACACAAACTCTGACGCTGCAATGTTACAGAGCATTTCAATTTGCCAGTTGTCACCAACTTCGTTCTGGCCTTTGCGGTTTCTGATCTTCGCACGCCAGTCTGGGAACAGCATGTGTGCAACTTCATGAGCTATTGAGAAGCGAACTCGCGTTCTAGGCTGCTGCGGGTTGAACTCAATTTTCGCACCACTTTCGGACCCCAAAAGCCTCGCATCAGAAATATTAGAGTTCGCTTCTACTTCTGCATCAAGCATCTTTGCAAGAAACAATGGATTAAAAGGCGGCCCTTGCCAGCCTTTTTCTCTAGCCTTAAAAACTAATTCTCGCGCAATTTTTTCTATGATTACTATCGGATCGCCCCCTTTTGCAAGGCTAAGAACCGATTCATTTGTCCAGTTTACGCCGTCTCTGTTTTTCATACTTCACGCTTAAAAAGTTGCTTACGTGAAATGTATCCCAATTCGCAATCGACTGCCATACGTTCGCACCAAACAATTCCGACTTCGAATATGAATCTACGGTCCTAAATTACGGCGGCTTTACAGATCGGGCTGAGAACCTGCAAACGTCCAACTTGCCGGCGCAAATCTGTCGACCGCCCCAGCGTGCCAATCAGCCCCCGCTAGCAACTTCACCCCACCTTCCCCTTAAACTCAATCCGCCGCCGGTGCAGAACCGGCTCCGTATACCCGTTCGGCTGCTTTGTGCCTTCCAGCACCAGTTCACACGCCGCCTGAAACGCGACTGATTTGTCGAAGTCCGGGGCCATCGGGCGGTAGAGCGGGTCGCCCTGGTTCTGGCCGTCGACGACGGCGGCCATTTTCTTCAGGGTGTCGACCACCTGCGCTTCGGTGACGACGCCGTGGTGCAGCCAGTTGGCGATGTGCTGGGAGGAGATGCGCAAGGTGGCGCGGTCTTCCATGAGGCCGATATTGTTGATGTCCGGCACCTTGGAACAGCCGATGCCCTGCTCCACCCAGCGGACCACATAGCCCAGTATGCCTTGGGCGTTGTTGTCGAGTTCGGCCTGAATGTCGTCCGGCGCCCAGTTGGGGCGCTCGGCGACGGGGATGGAGAGGATGTCGGTGAGTTTGGCCGGGCTGCGCTCGGACAGCTCCGCCTGACGGTCCTTGACCGATACCTTGTAATAATGAAGCGCGTGCAGGGTTGCGGCGGTGGGGGACGGGACCCAGGCGGTGTTGGCGCCCGACATCGGGTGGCCGATCTTCTGCTCCAGCATGGCTTCCATCAGGTCGGGCATGGCCCACATGCCCTTGCCGATCTGCGCATGGCCCGGCAGTCCGCAGGCAAGGCCGACATCGACATTGTTGTTCTCGTAGGCGCTGATCCAGGTGGCGGCCTTCATGTCGCCTTTTCGGATCATCGGTCCGGCTTCCATGGAGGTGTGCATTTCATCGCCGGTGCGGTCCAGAAAGCCGGTGTTGATGAAGAAAACCCGGTCTTTTGCCTGGCGGATGCACTCTTTCAGGTTCACCGTCGTGCGGCGTTCTTCGTCCATGATGCCCATTTTGAGGGTGTTGCGCGCCATGCCAAGCGCGTCTTCCACGCGGCCGAAAATCTCCGAGGCAAAGGCGACTTCCTCCGGCCCGTGCATCTTCGGCTTGACGATATAGACCGAGCCCGCGCGGCTGTTGGTCTGAGCGCCATAAGGGCCGATGTCATGCAGCGCGATCAGCGCGGTGATCATGCCATCGAGCAGGCCTTCGGGCGCTTCATTGCCGTCTTTATCCAGAACCGCATCGATGGTCATCAGATGGCCGACATTCCTGACCAGGAGCAGCGAGCGGCCATGGAGCGTCAGGGCGCTGCCATCCGGGGCGGTGTAATGCCGGTCGCCATGCATGCGGCGGGTGACGGAGTTGCCGCCTTTTTCGAAGGTTTCCTCCAGATCGCCGCGCATCAGGCCAAGCCAGTTGGAATAGACCAGAACCTTGTCCTCGGCATCGACGGCGGCGACGGAATCCTCGCAGTCCATGATGGTGGACATGGCCGATTCCAGCACGACGTCGGAGATATGCGCCTTGTCGCTCGATCCGATCGGGTGCCGGGCGTCGATGTTGATTTCCAGATGCAGGCCGTTCTTTTGCAAAAGCACCTTGTAGGGCGAGGCCGTGTCGCCGGAATAACCGGCGAATTGCGCCGGGTCGGCAAGGCCCGTTGTGCCACTTGCTGTTGTGACGACCAGCGCGCCGAGCTCAATGCCGAGGCCTGAAACATCCGACCAGTTGCCTTGCGCCAGCGGCGCCGCCTCATCCAGCACCTTGCGGGCATAGGCGATCACGTCCGCGCCGCGGGCCTGGTCGAAGCCGCCCGGCTGGGGCCTGGACCCCATGGCGTCGGTGCCGTAAAGCGCGTCATAGAGCGAGCCCCAGCGCGCATTGGCCGCGTTCAGCGCGTAGCGGGCATTCATCACCGGAACGACCAGCTGGGGCCCGGCGACAGAACCGATTTCCGGGTCGACATTCTCAGTCCCGACCTGAAAGGTCTCGCCCTCCGGCACCAGATAGCCGATCTCCGTCAGGAACGCCTCGTAGGTTGCCATGTCGGGCGTGCCGGGATTGGCCTTGTGCCAGGCGTCGATCTTTTCCTGCAGCGCGTCGCGCTTTTGCAGCAGCGCGCGGTTCTTGGGCCCAAGATCATGGATCAGCGCGGAGAGGCTTTTCCAGAAATGGTCCTGCTCCACGCCCGTTTCCGGCAGGGCCTTGTCGTTGACGAAGTCGTAAAGCTCCTGAGCAACCTGCAATCCGTGGGCGGTGATCCGGGCGGTCATTGTGCGTCTCCATAAAACAAGCGGTCAGGGGACGGCCCTGAACCGCGTTCACTCCACGTTTTGGGGAGAAAGCCTGCTTGCGTCAATTGCCTGAAGCATTTCATGACCTTTTCCCTTTTGGAAAAAATAGACGGAATTATCTCTCTCAATATCGCGCTGTCCTTCAAATTGCACTTTCCGCAAGGCGCACAATCAGGTACCCGTGTCCGCTCAACCCACAAATTTGCAAGGCTTTCCATGTTTGCGGCAGCAAGACGATTTGGCGACCTGACATACGGCAACGCTCTGGTAATGCTGGGGCTGACAACGCTTTTTTGGGGTGGCAACACCGTCGCCGGGCGCCTTGCGGCTGGGGAAGTCTCCCCCATGGTGGTCGTTTTCTTGCGCTGGATGATCGTTGGCGGCATTCTGGTTCCGCTCTGCTGGAAAGAGATCCGGGCCGAATGGCCTGCGATCCGCCCTTACCTGCCGCGTATGAGCCTGATGGCCGTCTTCGGGTTTGTCGGCTTCAACACCCTGTTCTATATCGCCGCCACCCGGACGACAGCCGTCAATCTTGGCATCATTCAGGGGTCAATTCCGATCATCGTTCTGCTTGGAGCCATGCTCGCCTTCGGCACAAGGGTCCGCCTGCTTCAAGTTCTCGGGATCCTCGTGACGCTGGCAGGCGTGACCCTTATTGCCTCCCAAGGGCATCTGGAAACGCTGAGGACCTTGTCGATAAATCCCGGGGACGGGATCATGCTGATCGCGTGTCTGCTCTATTCTGGCTACACGCTTGCGCTCCGAAACCGGCCCAAAACCTCCGGACTGGTGTTTTTTGCCGTTCTGGCGGGCATCTCGGTTCTGGCATCGCTCCCGGGCCTTGCCTTTGAAATTGCAACAGGCAGTGCCCAGGCGCCAAGCGTCAAAGGCTGGCTGGTCGTGCTTTACATCGCCATCTTCCCCTCCTGCCTGTCGCAGATCTTTTTCATGCGCGGCGTGGAACTGATCGGCCCGGCCCGGGCCGGTGTGTTTGTCAATCTCGTTCCCATCTTTGCTGCGGTGCTGGCCGTGTCGATTTTGGGGGAGCCTTTCGAATGGCACCACGGGCTGGCCCTTGCAATGGTTCTGGGCGGGATCTGGCTTTCGGAACGCAAAGCGGGCGGGCTTCAGTAACCAGCTTTGTTAAAAATCGGGGCGAGCCTTTGATCTCGCCTCATTCTCGCGGCACAGTGCATACATGGAAACACCTTTAATAACAGGCGCCTTTGCGCTTTTGTTGATAACAATTTCCTTGTTGCAGCCCCTCGCCCGCCGGCTAGGACTGGCGCCCAGTGTGCTTCTGGCAATCGTCGGAACGCTGATCGGGATCGTGGCCACCTATCTGTTTTATACACCGCACACCCATCGCTTTGATGCCTTTGCCGACATCTTTGCCAATCCCCCGCTGGATTCAAAGATGATCCTCTACATGTTTCTGCCGCTGCTCCTGTTCCAGACGGCCCTGACCCTCGACATCCGCCGCATTCTGGAAGATCTGATGCCAATCCTGGTGATGGCGGTGGTGGCTGTTTTGGTGGCAACCGCCTTTATCGGCCTTGCCCTTTATCCCCTGTCCGGCATGAGCCTGCTGGTCTGTCTTCTGCTTGGCGCCATTGTCGCCACCACCGACCCGGTGGCCGTGGTCGCCATCTTCCGCGACATCGGAGCCCCCGCCCGTCTGGGCCGGATCGTGGAAGGCGAAAGCCTGCTGAACGATGCAGCTGCCATCGTCATCTTCGTCATTCTGCTCGGCCTCTTGACCCATGAACAGTCCTTGACGCTGAGCGAAGCGTTCATGGCGTTCGGACGGTCCTTTGCTGGCGGTGTGCTGGTCGGAGCCGTCCTGGCCCGCATGGCCGTCAGCCTTTTGTCCCTGATGCGCGACCTGCCCCTGGCCCAGGTGACCCTGAGCCTCGCCCTTCCTTATGGAACCTTCGTGCTCAGCGACCAGTTCGCAGACGTTTCCGGGGTTGTGGCGGTCGTCTGCGCAGGAACGATCTTCAATCTCTACGGCCTGTCGCGCATTCAGCCGGCCAACTGGCAGTTTCTTCATTCGGTCTGGGAACAGCTGGCCTATTGGGCTGCTTCCCTGATCTTTCTCCTGTCCGCCATCCTGATCCCCAAGCTCATCCGGGGCTTTACGCCAATCGACATCCTGCTTCTGTTCGTGGTGATCGTGGCGGCACTGGCCGCCCGGGCCGTGGTGATTTTCGGGTTGCTGCCCGCCTTGAGCTTTTTCCGCATGGGCCAGTCGGTCAGCACCAAATACAAGACCGTGATCCTATGGGGCGGCATGCGCGGTGCTGTCACCCTGATCCTGGCGCTCAGCGTCTCCGAACACGCCACCCTCGACCCGGAAATTTCCGGCTTTGTCACCAAACTGGCCACCGGCTTTGTGCTGTTCACGCTGCTTGTTTATGGCACCAGCCTGAAACCCCTGATCCGGCTTCTTGGGCTTGACCAGCTCAATGCCCGCGACGAGGCCCTGCGGACCCAGTTTCTGTCTCTGACCCTCGCAGATGTGCGCTCGGAACTGGACACGGCCGCCAGCAGCTACCGGATCAGCGAACGGGTCACCGCTGACGTCCTGAAGGACTATGGCGACCGGGCCGCCCTCGCGGCCTCTGAAACCAACAAGCTGGAAGA
This sequence comes from Roseibium sp. AWQ4_254, assembly GCF_056161025.1. Lineage (NCBI taxonomy): Bacteria > Pseudomonadati > Pseudomonadota > Alphaproteobacteria > Hyphomicrobiales > Stappiaceae > Roseibium > Roseibium sp. AWQ4_254. The sequence goes on along the minus strand of NZ_JBSWYH010000026.1, from coordinate 9,787 downwards.
GCTGAAAGACTGGGACCGGGTGCGCATGGGACTGATCGCCCTTGCTGACCGGGAACAGCAGCTGGTTCTGGACCATTTTCACGAAAAGACCATATCCGGCCGCTCCGTTTCCCGCTTCCTGACCCTGACCGGCCGCCTCGGGGATCTGACCCGAAGCGACGGGCGGTCCGGCTACAACAAGGCAATGCGGCAGCCCTTGAAATTCGGGTTTGGCTTCCGCATCGCCCAGGCGCTGCAGCGGCGTCTGAGGATTGCCCGCCCGCTTGCAAATCTTCTGGCGGAACGGTTCGAGTTCCTTCTGGTCTACCGGATCATTGCCGACGAGCTGACGGAGTTCAACAACCAGCGCATCCGCCCCCTGCTCGGCAACCGGGTTGCCGACATTCTGAACGATGTCCTGTGCCTGCGCCATGACGAGACCGCCAAGGCGATTGACGCGTTGCGCCTGCAATATCCCGACTATGCCGATGCGCTGGAACGCCAGTTCCTGCAAAAGGCAGGCGTCCGGCTGGAAGAGACCGCCTATAACGAGGCCAAGAAACAAATGCTGATCGGCACGGAGCTGCATCAGGATCTGATCAGGGATGTGGAACGGGCCCGCAAGGCCAGCCACCGGCGGCCAAAGCTGGATCTCGGCCTCAAGACAGCAGATCTGGTCGGGGCGCATCCGTTGTTCAAGGACCTGCCGCGCAAGCAGCAAAAGGCCATCCGGCGGAAAATGCGGCCCCAGTTCGCCACCCCGCGCGAAAAACTGATCCGCCGGGGCGATCGGGGAGATGCGGCCTATTTCATTGCATCAGGCGCGGTTGAAGTTCGTGCGCCGGGGCATCTGGTCCGGCTTGGGCGCGGCGATGTGTTTGGCGAAATTGCACTGATGACCGGCGGGCGGCGCAGCGCCGATGTGACCGCGCTTGGCTATTGCCAGCTCCTCAGCCTCGGGGCCCATGATTTCAAGGCGCTGATGGCCGAGCATCCTGAATTGCGCGAGCATGTGATCGATCTTGCAGCCAGGCGGCAATTGATGAATACGGATCAGAACCTTCACGAGATGGAAGACCCGGTCGTGCCGCAATTCACCGCCGGGCCGGAGCACGAACACCAGCCCGCAGAAAATCCCCTTTCGGAAGAACACTTAAACGAAGATCCAGAACATGCAGATCCTGGGCAGCAGCCTCAGGGCTCTGACATATCCGAGCTGGAAGCGCTGCTGCAGGCAGACCAGACAGCAGCGGGTTTGGTGGCAGAGCCCGAAGACGCACAGGCGCCCGCCCGGCTGAATGAGGAGGCTGCGCTCCCTGAAGAGGAGCCCTCTCCGGCAGAGATCTCTTCCGGCTCGAAAGCCAACTGACCCGGAAGCGCCCGGTCTCTGGTCCTGTCGCATTCATCCGGTTTCAAACTGCTTTGTCTCATACCAAGCTCACTAGATAGGAACCGATCTGACCGTGTTTGGGGACTGTTCGGCAAGGAGCAGGTTGCAGGGCGATATGGTTTATCGTTCAAAACCTGGGACGCAGCTGAACAGTCCTCAAACACGGCCTCGGTGGCCTGCTCCGGCCCGCCGGACTGCGTTGCGCCGCTTGAACGGCCAACCAGGCCGTTCTGCGCAACGCGCCTTGCCGACCAATCCGGACCAGCGCCATCAGATGGGTTTCTATCCATTGAGGTTGGTATTATGCGTTGAAAGCTCTGTTTCGAGGCAGCGAAAAACATATTCACTCATATGCGATTTGCACTGAAAAAAGCCCGCGTCCAGCGGGCGCGGGCTCTTACGGGGGCCGGAACCTTGACAGAAAGTCAGCCTGCCTTTTGAATTTCCACCGAGTGGGGATAGGGAATGGACACCCCGCCCGCGTCAAAGGCTTCCTTGACCGCTTTCAGCATGTGGAACTTCAGCTCCCAGTAGTCGCCAGCCGCGCACCACAGGCGCACACCCAGATCAACCGAGCTGTCGCCGAGGTTGGTCACCCGGACCCAGGGCTCCGGGTCCTTGTGAACCCGCTCATCCGCCGTGGCCACATCCAGAATGATCTGGATGGCCTTGTCCGCGTCATCGCCATAGTCGATCCCGAAGGTGAGATCGAGCCGCCGGGTGTCATGGGCGGAGAAATTCGTCACAACAGATCCCCAGGCCTTCCCGTTGGGCATGATGATCTGCACATTGTCCGGGGTCACCAGCTCGGTGACAAAAATATTGAGGTCCTTGACCGTTCCGGACGTGCCGCCGATATCGACAAACTGGCCGATCTTGTAAGGCCGGAAGATGATCAGCATGACCCCGGCGGCCACATCGCTCAAGGTGCCCTGCAACGCCAGGCCAATGGCCAGCGTGCCGGCGCCGAGAACGGCAACCAAGCTGGTGGCCTGAATGCCGAACAGCTGCAGAACCGCGATGAGGGTGATCAGCAGGATCAGCCAGCGTACAATAGAGGCTGCGAAGCCGCCAATCGTGTCGTCAATGCGCGGATGACTGACAATGCGCCGCCGCACAAGCGAAGACAACATGCCCGCCACCAGCCAGCCGATGATCAGGACGACAACGGCTTTCGCCGCGTTGATCAAAAGCGGTGTGTAGGCACTTACCTGATCGACTGCCGTTTCCATGAAATCCCTCCTTGAAAAACTACAACGTAATTTTGACGTATCGGTTCCAGAGACTTGACCGCGAACAGGTCTGCGGTCAACAGGAGATTGGCGCAGGGGGCCAGGAGCAGATTGCGCTCAACTGGATTTGTCTTTCACGATCTTAAATCAAAGATCTCAACACAATAGACAAAAGACAAAAGAGTTGAAACCACCTGAGCCCAGCACGCTCTAACCGGTGCTTTCCTGCCAGCTCTCTAGAAACGCCACCATGTCTTCCTGTCCGCCTTGCGTGATTAGATCGGGATGAAGCGGGCATCCGGCCTGAAGCAGCAGGCGCGCACAGGCGATGTGATCCGCCTCCTTCCTCTGCGGCGCAAATTCCGCTCCATGACAGACCGTCTCCAGGGCGTCCCCGCCATAGGCGTTTTTATGCGCCAGATCCGGCTTCAGGGACAGGAAATAGGCAAGTTGCGGTGCGAAGCCATTCCAGCCCGCCGATTGCAGCGGCGTCAGTCCCATGGAGTCCGGCTGGTCCGGGTCCAGCCCGGCTGCCACGAGCGCTTTCAAGTGATCCAGCGTGCCTGGCTCTAACACAAGCCGGGTCAGCAGGCTCCTGTCCTCCTCATTCAATGCATCAAGGTCCAGACGTCCCGGCAGCCCCTCCCCCTCTGCACAGGCAGCAAGAACCCGTTCATTCGCGGACAGGGGCGCCGCGCTGCCCCGTTCGCGCAGGAGCGTAGCGGCAGGCCGGTTGCCGTAGATCCGCGCCAGGGCATAGGGCGTATGCCCCTCCCAGACCGCGTCCGGTGCGGCCCCATGGTCCAGAAGCAGCTTGAGACAGGCTTCAGAGCGGCCCCGGCGCACGGCCTGGTGCAAGGCGGGGATGGTGTTCACCGGCTGCCCGCTCGGGTGGTCTGGCACTGTCACGTTGGGATCTGCCCCGCCCTCCAGCAACAGGCGCACCATGTCGGGATTTTCGAAATCCAGCGCGCGTGGCAGCGCATTAGTGCCATCGGGCCTGGCTCCATGTTTCAGCAGCAGTGCCAGGGCCCTGGTGTGACCGAGTTCCGTGCTGTGATAGAGGCTTTCGTCATCATTGGGATTGGCGCCGCGCTCCAGCAGCCACTGGCCAAGGGCAAAATTATCCGCATGGCACAGAGCCCCGTAAAGCGCGGAAATCTTGTGATCGGATCCGGGCTCCGGAGGATAGCCATCATCAATATCGGCGCCCCCTGACACCAGCAGTTCCGCAATTGCCAGCATGTCAGCTGCCTTGTCCGGGCGGCGGTGGATTTCCCTGGAATAGGCCAGGTGCAGGATCGGAGAACGGACGCCCACGAGGTCGGTGGCTGAGGCCGGGTCCTGATCCAGCGCCCTTTTGACGCCCGCCAGATCATAGAGCGCGATCCTCAGGCCGAGATTGTGAGATGCCAGACCCGGATCTCCGGCAAGCAGCTTTTCCGTTACCCAGTGCTGCCCGTTATAGAGCGCGATTTTCAGCCGTTCAGCCTGCTGCTCCCGGCTCATGGCGCGGCTTTCGAGGTCGAATTTCAGATTCGGCCAGCTGTTCTGCCCTGCTTCACGGGCGATCACATGCAGAAAATCCGCATGGCGCAGTACTTTGTCTGCGGTCACATGGGCTGCCACCCGGGCTTTTGCATCGGGATCACCTGCCGCATGCGCCTTGCGCAGCCTGCGCGCTGCTTTTCGAAGGGTGTTCAGGTTAACGGGATCGGAAGGGCCGTTTGACATGGCTTTTCTCCTGTATCGCGTGCCCGGATGATCCGCTTGTGTCGGGCTCAGGTGAAAAACCGGCAATTTCTCTTTTGTCAGGGTGCTTTCGCTTTCCGCGGATCCGGCAGCCGCCCTCGTCGGCTTCCACGAAATCTGGCGCACCAACCGCCAGATTGCAAGCCGGTTCTTGCCGCGGCCCGTCGCCGGTCAGGATGTGACCGGCCCGAGATCCGCCGGGGCAACGCTGTCCTCCGGCACGAAAAAATCCGGAGCCAGCGCCTGGCTCGGGTCGACCCGGTAGCGGTCAAAATCCGTCACGCCCCGGCTGGCCAGGAACGTGTCGTCGATCAGGAACTGGCCGGTAAGCTCTTTTGACGGTGAGGTGAAAATCTCATAGGCCGCATCCGCCAGAATGTCGGGTGTCCGGCTTTGCAGCATCATCTTGTCGCCGCCGAGGATGTTCTTGATGGCTGCTGTTGCTATGGTCGTGCGCGGCCAGAGCGCATTCACCGCAATGCCCATGGATTTCAGCTCCCCGGCCAGTCCCAGAACCACAAGGCTCATGCCGTATTTGGCGATCGCATAGGGGGTGAAGGGCGCAAACCACTTTTCCTGCATGTCAAGCGGCGGCGACAGCATCAGGATATGCGGGTTGTCTGCCCGTTTCAGATGTGCGGCAGCGTGTTTGCAGCATGCCAGCGTGCCCCTTGTATTGATCTGGTGCATCAGATCGAACCGTTTCATGTCGGTCTGTTGCAGCGGGGTCAGCTGAATGGCACTGGCATTGTTAACAACAATGTCCAGACCGCCAAAATGCTCTACCGTCTGATCCATGGCCGCCTTGACCGCCGCATCGTCGCGAACATCCAGAACCACCGGCAGCGCTTTGCCACCCGCCGTCTCGATCTCTTCCGCGGCGGTGAAGATCGTGCCATCCAGTTTGGGGTGCGGTTCTGCGGTCTTGGCCGCGACAGCAATATTGGCGCCATCCCTGGCCGCACGCAGCGCAATCGCCTTGCCAATGCCGCGCGAGGCACCGGTAATGAAAAGGGTTTTGCCCTTCAGGGACATAGGGGTCTCCTCCATCGCCGCACTTGGTCGGCGCTTTTTTGTTTGTCAGCATCAGGATGCACGCGCCTGCCGTTTCAAAGCGGGCGCGGGCGTGTCATTTCGCCATGAAGGCCTGAAAGGCGGCGATGGTCTCCGGCGCGCTCAGGCGCTGGGAGAAGATCCGGATTTCCTCTTCCACCCGGTCCGACAAGGCGGTTGTATCCCCCCGCAGAAGTTTGCGGGAAAGGGCCATGGCTTCCGGCGGCTTGGCGGCGATCTGCCGGGCGCAGTCCAGAGCGGCGGTGTCGGGATCATCTTCCACCACCTTGTTGACGAGACCCACCCCTGCCGCCTCCGCCACCGTCATCGGCGCGCCGAGGCACAACAGCTCAAAGGCTCTGGCATGCCCCATGAGCTGCGGCCCAAGCAGGCTGGACCCGGCTTCGGGAACCAGACCCAGATCGACAAAGGGCGAGCGGAGCAGCGCGCGCGGGCTGGCAAAAACCATGTCGCAATGCATCAGCAGCGTTGTCCCGATACCGATGGCCAGACCGTCAACCGAGGCGACCAGAGGTTTCTCATTGCGCACGAGCGCCCTCAAGAACCGCACCACGGGCATGTCTGCAATCGCACCGCCGGTAGCATAAGTCAGGAAGTCGCCAATATCATTTCCGGCGGTAAAGACCTCTGCTTGACCGCAAACGAGATGGCAGCGCAGACTGCTGTCCGAATTGCCCGTCTCCAGCGCTTCGGCAAGATCTGAATACATGGCCCCAGTCAGGGCGTTTTTCTTTTCGGGACGGTCCAGACGCAGGATCTGGACCCCTTCCTCCCGGCTTATGCGGATCATGTCGGTCCTCCCCAGGACGAAGCGTCAGGACGCCAGTGCTTCCGGATCAAAGGCCTGGATAGCTTCCGCAGACAAAAGAATGTCGGCTTTCAGTCCGGCGGTCTCGCCCAGCACCGTCTCGCAAAAACTGCGGGCCAGCAGGGTTCTTTCCGCGGCCAGATGGGCCGGTTCGGACCCCGAGCGCAGCGCGCCCTTGGCCAGAAGGGCGCCCCCCAGAACCAGACCGGCCAGGCGCAGATAGGGGGTTGCACCGGACAGGGCATCCCCCACCCGGCCCTCGCCTTGGGCCGCGTGCATATAGGCGGTCGCCGCCTCCAGATCCTCAAGTGAGGCCGAGAGCTGGCCGGCCGCCGCGCCGAACTCCGGACGGTTCGAGGCGGCCACCTCGCTGGCAATCTCTTTCAGCTCCGCGATGAAGGACCGGATCTGGTCTCCGCCGGACAGCGGCAGCTTGCGCATGACCAGATCGATGGACTGGATGCCATTGGTGCCCTCATAAATCGGCGCGATCCGGGCATCACGCAGATGCTGGGCCGCGCCGGTTTCTTCAATGAAGCCCATGCCCCCATGGATCTGGACCCCGAGGGACGCGACCTCGACGCCGAAGTCCGTCGCAAGGGCTTTGGCAATGGGGGTCAGCAGGCTGGCGCGCTCGCTCCAGAAGGTCTGGTCTTCCGCTGTTTCGGCCCCGTTGGCCCGGTCAATTGCATGGGCGCAGGCGTAGCAGACCGCCCGGGCCACCTGGGTCTTGGATTTCATGGTGACGAGCATGCGCTTGACATCCGGGTGGCGGGCAATGGGGCTCATGCCCTCTTCCGTCTCGCCCAGTGCCCGGCCCTGCCGGCGGTCCAGAGCATAGGCCAGCGCCTGCTGATAGGCCCGCTCGGCCACACCAAGGCCCTGAATGCCCACCGCCAGGCGGGCGTTGTTCATCATGGTGAACATGCAGGCAAGTCCCCGGTTTTCCTCGCCCACAAGCCAGCCGGTTGCCCCGCCCTCGTCGCCATAGACCATGGTGCAGGTGGGCGAGCCGTGAATGCCCATCTTGTGTTCGACCCCGGCCACCCGCACATCGTTGCGGGCCCCGAGCGAGCCGTCTGGATTGACAAGGAATTTCGGCACCAGGAACAGCGAAATCCCCTTTGTGCCCGCCGGCGCATCCGGCAGGCGTGCCAGGACCATATGCACGATATTGTCTGTCAGATCGTGGTCGCCATAGGTGATGAAGATCTTCTGGCCGAAAATCCGGTAGGTGCCGTCCGCATTGCGCTCCGCCCGCGCCCTGAGCGCATTCAGATCCGACCCGGCCTGCGGTTCGGTCAGGTTCATGGTGCCCATCCATTCCCCGGACGCCAACTTCTGAAGATAAGTGGTTTTCAAATCCTCAGAGGCATGTTTTTCCATGGCCTCGACAGCACCCATGGTCAGGGTCGGTCCGATGGCAAAGGCCATTGAGCCTGAATTCCACATTTCGAGCGCGGCCGCCGACAGCATCTGAGGCAGGCCCTGACCACCTGACGACACTTCAGCCGACAAGCCGTTCCAGCCACCATCTATCCAGGCCCGGTAGGCGTCCCGCCAGCCCGGAGCCGTTGTCACCCTGCCCTCTGACAAGGGTGTGCCATGCCGGTCGGCAATGGCATTGAGCGGCGCGATCTCTTCTGAGGCAAACCGGCCCGCCTCGGCCAGAATGGCGTCCACAAGGTCATCGCCAAGATCGGCATGGCGCCCGTTCGCACGCAGCTCGTTCAGGCCGCAGACATGTTTCAAGGTAAAGGCAATTTCATCGACAGGCGCGCGATACATTCCGGTCCTCCCAAGACCCGAGCGGCATTTGTGAGCCGGCAATTTGACGTTTTCTCCGCTCCGCGCTTGACGGCAGCACGGACAGTCCGCAAAAGGCGCGTCAGGCGAAGTTTGACAGGACAATAAACCAGTTGACGTTAGCGTCAATCCATACCGCTACGGCAGGCACGCGTCTTTCTCACTTTACGGCCACACACAACCCCTAAGGGTATATGGCATGCAGCGCTGGACTGTACATCTGAACACCCCCGACTGGCAGGCAGCCTCTGTTGCGGGCGACGTGTGTGCCGCCCTGCGCGCCGGGCAGCTTGTCGCCGTTCCGACCGAAACAGTCTATGGCCTGGCCGCCGATGCCACCGACGGAGCCGCCTGCGCCCGGATCTTCGAGGCCAAGGGGCGGCCGCAATTCAACCCGCTGATCTCCCATGTGCCCTCCCTGGATGAGGCGCTAATACATGGGGCCTTCGACACCAGAGCGCTCCGCCTTGCCGAAGCATTCTGGCCGGGGCCGCTGACGCTCGTTGTTCCCAAGCTGAAATCCTCCCCGATTTCGGATCTGGCAACGGCCGGACTGGAAACTGTGGCGCTGCGCGTGCCCAGCGGACCGGTGATGCGGTTTCTGGCCGCCAGAACCGGACTCCCCCTGGCGGCCCCCAGCGCCAACCGCTCCGGCCGGATCAGCCCCACACGGGCCGAGGATGTGATTGCGGATCTCGAACCGTCCTTGAGCTTTGTGATCGATGCCGGCCCCTGCTCTGTCGGCATTGAATCCACCATTGTGGGGCTGACAGACGCGCGCCCGCGTCTGCTGCGCCCCGGTGGCGTGACCCGCGAAGCCATCGAAGCTCTTCTGGACGAGCCGCTTCTGGACAAGCCGGACACCATGGCGGAGACCGCACCTGCCGCTCCGGGCATGCTGACCTCCCACTATGCCCCCGATGCGGCCATGATCCTGAATGCAGAAACTGCGGTGCCGTCCGACGCCCTTCTGTCCTTCGGCCCGGACCGTTTGCCGGGCGCCGACAAAGCGCTTGCGGAGTACAATCTGAGCCCTCAAGGAGACTTTGCTGAGGCCGCTGCGAACCTGTTTCGGGGCATGCGTAGCCTCGATGCGAGCGGTGCCCGCACCATCCGGGTCCAGGTTATCCCCAGCCTCGGACTTGGCGAGGCGATCAACGACCGGCTGCGCAGGGCCGCCGCACCGCGCCCTTGAACGCGCGCGTCCGGCACCGCCGCAAGCCCGCCCCATTTCCGCTTCTTTTCAGAAGATTTCGGCAGATCTCTGCGATTTTGACCGCCACAAAAAAGGCATATTCCTCAAACGCTCCCGTCACACACCTTGAGCAACGGTTGAAGTCTGTCCGCCTGAAGTTAATGCGGGAATTCAAGACGATTTCGTTGCGTCATATAAACAAAAAACAAGTTCACAACTTGCGCCACACCTATAAATTTAAAATCCATCAAAAGGTGATCAAATGAACTTATCAACATATTGCTTTTAACAAATTACTGTAAAAAGCTCGCATTACATTGAAAGAATCACTTATTCTTGCAGCATCAAGAGAGATGCAGCGGACCTCCCCTCGGGCATTGCGGTGCTCGCACCTTCAAACAGACCGGCCATGCGCCGGTCTTTTTTTGATCTGTTTTCGAGTGCTCCGCCGCCCTCCTCTATACATAGCGTAATTCCGGCGGCCACTCTCCTGAGCCTATGATGCGGGGTCGTAGCACACGCCCCAAGAGGCATAAAAGGAGAGTGACCGT
>NZ_JBSWYH010000025.1:0-107464 GCF_056161025.1 Roseibium sp. AWQ4_254 | reverse complement strand
CATCAACGAACTCATGCCTTGGTGTTACGCTGCAAAAGCAGCGTAACAGAGCGCGCCGCCGCCATGAAGACCGGCTTCACCGGGCGGACACGTTCAATCAGGCTGGGCAGGGATTTCAAGATGAACCAGCCGATGGTGAGGAAAGCCAGCAGCATGGCGCCGGTCAGGAACCAGTCATTGTAGAAATTGAAGATCGCAATGGTGGTGCCAAATGCCAGGCACAGCGTCAGCGCATCATAAATCAGGGTGCCGAGACGGACCGGAAAGCTCCGGTTCCGGTTGCTGCCGATCAGCGCCAGCACAAGGCGCCGGGTGAGGCGGGACACCAGGATCACTGCCACAAAGGCAAAGAGGCCGATAAAGAAGTTGCGGCCCCTGTCACTGAAAAACGAGGTGAAAGCCCGGCTGGCCACGTCACCGGGGTCGACCTTCTGGTCCTGCCGGGCGCGCAATTGCTGGCCGAGCGTTGTGGACTGATCCTCCGCCAGGATCAGCCGTGTTTGCCAGTCCTTGAGGATCAGCTCCAGCCGTTTGCGAAGGGCGCTGTCTTCAGGGGTGCGGGCAATCATCGGCTTGAGACGCGCAATCGCGGTCTTGGCCTGATCCGTCGCTTCGCCGGCTGTCAGCAAGGCACGCTTTAACTGCTCGATCTCACGGGCATTTTCCGTTGCCGACTTGAGGGTCCAGACAAAGGGGCGGACCAGTTCTTCCAGTTCGTCCTGCAGCTCGAATGGTTTATCCGCCGGGTCCAGATCGCTGGTGGACATGCCGGTGGCCAGGCCGATCAGCTGGTTTTCCAGCTTTGCGATCTCCAGATTGATGACCTTGAGCCGTTCTCCCAGATCGGTCCGGTCGATATCGGTGCCGGCCTCCTCGATGGCTTTGCGCAACTCTGCGGCGGCCTCCTGCTTGATCTTCTGGGCTTCCAGAATGCTCTCGATGGCCTTCAGGGACGTTGCGATCTCGTCGCTGGCCTGTGCGGACGGGGCCGGGCGCGAAGATGGCTGGGTCTGCGCAAGCGCGGCGGGAGACAGGGTCAAGAGAAGCGTCAAATGAAGCATTGCAGCAAGACTGCGCAGCAGGGGCGGAGGCAGAAGGGACGGGAACGTCCACCGGTCCTGTCCGGTGTTCGAAGGCCCGGCGCTGGGGAGCGTGCGCTCAAAATATCTGAAACATGTTCGTGATGTCTGCAAAGCCCTGATCTCTGATTCCGCTGCATGGAGAGCGTGAGCATAGTCACAGTTGGAGACCCGTAAAAGACACAGTCGAGGGGAAACCCAGGCCGGGTTCAGCCCACCAGCTGGCTGATGCGGTCCTCCGGTCCTTCCACGCTCAAGGTCACTCCGGTTTCGGTATAGTGCCGGGCGGTCACCGTCAGGCCGAGGGTGCCGATCTGGCGTTCCAGATCGGACGCCGAGGCGAAGCTGGCGCTGAGCGTCCGTGTCAGAATCTTTTGGAACAGCACCAGCTCTGCGCTGTTGATCGCGTCCTGGGCCGCCCCCGAATAGGCCCGGGCCAGGCCGCCGCCGCCCAGTTTCGTGCCGCCGAAATAGCGCACGATCAGCACGCCGCAATTGATCAGTCCAGCCCCTTGCAGAACCCGCAAGGTCGGCATGCCGGAGGTCCCGGCGGGTTCGCCGTCATCCTTGCCGCTTTCCTCGATCCGGCCGTCTTCCAGAAGGCGCCGGTGGGCGCTGACCACATGATTGGCCTTGCGGTGGTCCTTGCGCAGCTCCTCAAGACGCGGCTCAAACAGCTCTATCGGCACCAGATGCGCCAGAAAACGGGATTTCCGGTCCTCCAGAAAGCCTTCGAATTCGCGTGTAACGGTCTTGAAAGCCATGCAGGATCAGGCAGAGGCCTTGAAGTGTTTCGACAGTTTCAAAGCCTGGCCCTGATAGTTGGAGCCGATCCCCTCGCCATAGAGGCTGGCAGGCCGTTCAGCCATGTGCTCATAGACGAGGCGGCCGATGGTCTGGCCGTGTTCCACAAGGAAAGGCACATCATGGGAGCGGACCTCCAGCACCGCCCGTGAGCCGATGCCGCCGGCGCCCGCATGGCCGAAACCGGGGTCAAAGAACCCGGCATAGTGCACGCGGAACTCGCCCACCAGAGGATCGAACGGCACCATCTCGGCGGCAAAATCCGGCGGCACATGGACCGCCTCCTGGCTGACCAGAATATAAAACGCATCCGGGTCCAGGATAAGCTCCGCCTTCTGGCGCCGGTAGACCGGCTCCCAGAAGTCGAGCGGGTGCTGCGCGCCGACCACATCCACATCAATCAGGCCGGAATGGTGTTTGGCGCGGTAGCCGATCAGGCTGTCCGGGCCGCCGCCCTCCAGATCGATGGAGAGCTGAACCCCGCCGCCAATGCGTTCATTGCCGCCGCTCATAAGCGTGTGCGTCTTGTGCACCTCTTCCAGTTTTTCATCGGCAATCAGCGTGTGCCCGCGCCGGAAGCGGATCTGGCTGAGGCGCGAGCCGCTGCGGGCCAGGATCGGAAAGGTAAGGGGGGAAATTTCCGCATAAAGCGGTCCGTGATAGCCCGCAGGCACCGTGTCGAAGGCATGGCCATGGTCGGTGATGACCCGGGTGAAGACATCCAGCCGCCCGGTGGAGCTTTTCGGATTGGCTGTTGCCGAAATATCCGCCGCCAGCGCCAGGCTTTCCTGCAGCGGCACGATATAGACGCAGCCGGTTTCCAGAACCGCGCCCTCTTTCAGGTCAACCGTATGCAGTTTCAGGGCGTCCAGGCGGCCTGCAACCGTGCTGTCCGGGCCGGGCAGGAAACTGGCGCGCACCCGGTAGGCGACCTGGCCGAGGCGAAGATCGAGGCTGGCGGGTTGAACCTGCCCGTCGACCGGCGGTTCGGCGGCCGTGATTTCTCCGGCGGCAAACATCTCGTGAATGATGCGTTCCGGCAGAATACCGTCCGCCTCCAGAGTTGCGCTGCCCGCCAGGGCCTGCCCCGCTGTCGCGTTCATTGAAAGGTCCTATTTGATCATCAATCTGGAATCCTTAAAGGATGGCGCCGCCAACGCCAACCGTGTTTGTCGCCTGCCCGGGCGATTTCGCGCAGGATGATTGACCCGGCAGCGCTTTTCCCTTAGGACACAGAGATTGTGTGGTGATTTGGGCCGGCCGGCTTGCAGCCACGTTAAACAACTTGCTAAAAAGGCCGGAGGTGCAAACCCCGGTCCTGCGGCTGGGGTTTTTTGCGTTTGGAGCGATGGAACAAGATGACTGAGACCACCAAAACCGGAAACAAGACGTGGCGTCCGGCAACCTCGCTGGTGCATGGCGGCACCGTGCGCTCCCCCTTTGGTGAGACCTCAGAAGCCATGTATTTGACCCAGGGCTTTGTCTATGACACGGCCGAGGCAGCTGAAGCCCGCTTCAATGGCGAGGATCCGGGCTTTGTCTATTCGCGCTATGCCAACCCGACCGTTTCCATGTTTGAAGACCGGATCAAGGCGCTGGAAGGGGCGGAAGCGGCCCGGGGCACGGCCAGTGGCATGGCGGCCGTCAATCTGGCCCTGATGGCTTCCGTAAAGGCGGGAGATCATGTGGTGGCCGCCAAGGCCCTGTTCGGCTCCTGCCGCTATATCTGCGAAACCCTGCTGCCGCGCTTCGGCGTGGAGAGCACGCTCGTGGACGGCACGGATCTGGACCAGTGGAAGGCGGCAGTGAAACCCAACACAAAGGCGCTGTTCCTGGAAAGCCCGACCAATCCGACCCTGGAGGTGATCGACATTGCCGCTGTTGCCGGGATCGCAAAAACGGCCGGTGCACGGCTGATTGTCGACAATGTGTTTGCAACGCCGCTTTTTCAGTCCCCGCTGCAGCTGGGCGCCGACGTTGTGGTCTATTCCGCGACCAAACATATTGATGGTCAGGGCCGCTGTCTCGGCGGTGTGATCCTGTCCGGCGAGGAATGGATCGCCGACGAGGTGATGCCCTTTGTCAAGCATACCGGCCCACATATGAGCCCGTTCAATGCCTGGGTGCTGATGAAAGGGCTGGAGACGCTCCCCCTTCGTGTCGCCCGGCAGACGGAAACCGCTGGCCAGATCGCGGACTTTTTGGCCGGCCAAGCCAAGGTGAAGCAGCTCATCTATCCGGGCCGGGACGACCATCCTCAAGCTGACATTGTCAAACGGCAGATGCGCGGCGGGTCCACCATGTTGGCCGTGGAAATCGAGGGCGGCAAGGAGGCTGCTTTCCGCTTCACCAATGCGCTGGAGGTCATCCGGCTATCCAACAATCTGGGCGATGCCAAGAGCCTGATCACCCATCCGGCGACGACAACCCATCAGTCCATCGGGGACGAGGCCCGTGCAGAACTGGGCATCAGCGACGGCATGCTACGCCTGTCTGTCGGCTTGGAAGATCCACTGGATCTTCTGGAAGATGTCGAAAAGGCTCTGGGCGCGATTTGATCCCGGATCCGCACAGGGGCTCCGGATTTCTGCGAATTAGACCAGCAGGTTGAAGTGAATTCGAGCTGCTTAATCTTGTTTTTTAAGGTGAAGATCGAAACATAACCGATTAAAATTATTTCAAAAACAAGGTTAAGAGCCAGCATCCTCTTTAGGCAAGTGAACGAAAATCATGTCCAGTACGCATGGAGCTGCCTATCAGGCCTTTGTCATCTGCACCTCGCCGCGCAGCGGCAGCACGCTGTTGTGCAAGCTGCTGGCGGCGACAGGAAAGGCAGGCAATCCAAAATCCTATTTTCACGACAACAGTCTTGACGAGTGGCAGGACTATCTCGGACTTGGCGGGCAGAGCTATGCCAGCGGCCGGGACCGGCTGACAGCGCTCTTGGAGGCGGCACGCGATCAGGGCAGGGCGGGCACCAGCCTCTTCGGGCTCCGGTTGCAGGGCAAGAGCTTTGCCTATTTTACCGGGCAGCTCAAAACCCTTTTTCCCGATCTGGCGACCCACGCGGCCCGCATTGAAGCTGCTTTTGGCAAGACACTGTTCATTCATCTGACCCGGAAGGACAAGGTCGCCCAGGCAGTGTCCTTTGTGAAGGCGAGCCAGAGCGGGCTCTGGCACAAGGCGCCGGACGGGTCCGAACTGGAAAGACTGTCGCCGCCCCGCGAACTGGCCTATGACCCGGACCTGATCCGGCTGCATCTGGACCAGATGACCCGGTATGATGTGGCCTGGAACCGCTGGTTCCAAGAGGAGGGCCTTCAGCCGCTGCGGATCTCCTATGATGCGCTGTCGTCCGACCCGGAACAGGTCCTCACCACGATCTTTGACCGTCTTGGCCTTGATCCGGACGGCGCACGGGGCATCGAACTGCCGGTCGCCAAACTGTCGGATGAGGTCAACCGGGACTGGATCGATCGGTTCCGGGCAGATCAGTGTGACCGCTGAAACTTAAGTCAGGAGACTTTCGCAACCAGGCCCATGGCCCCGGCTGCTGCGGCGAGCGTTGCGCTGCCGATACGGCTCATGAGCTGCGGATGGTTCTGCAGAAAACCAAGAGCGCGTTTTGCGCCAAGCGCATAGAGCATTACGAACATAAGATCGAGCACGGCAATCGTCGGGCACATGGTCAAAAGCTGGCCAGCCAAGGGGATCTGTGTGTCGAGAAACTGCGGAAAGAAGGCCGTGAAAAACACGAGTGCTTTTGGGTTCGCTGCGGCAACCAAAAAGCCGGAGACGTAGAGCTTGAAAGCACTGGCCGCATGCGGAACGGCAGGGATTTCCCTCTTGGCTGATGAGGTCCTGTACATTCGAAAGCTCATGAACAGCAACACTGCAACACCGCTCCACTTGATTGTTTGAAAGGCCAGCTCGGATCTGGTGATAACAAAACCCAGACCTGCAGCCACAATCAGCATCTGGATCGCGTTTGCAGAAATGTCTCCAAGGGCTGTGAAGACCGTCTTGCGCGGACCGTAATTTAGGGAATGCACCATCGCCAGAAGAATGCTCGGGCCAGGGGTTATGGTAAGGACGAGAGAGGTGGCGGCAAAGGCCAGCCAGGCTTGAAGCGTCATTTTCGGAGAGTCCCGGAAAAGGTTGGTATCGGTGAAGGCCCGGAGGCCAATGGCAGGAGTCTCAGAATTGAATTGGATAAAAAAATAACTTGAAGTTATAGTTTCGCTATGTCCGTTCCTGATATTTCAATGACAGTCGCCCGTGCACTCGGTCTCGTCCAGCGATATGGCAGCGTTTCAGAGGCTGCGCGGGTTTTGGGGGTCAGTCAGCCCGCGATAAGCAAGGGTATAGCTCAGCTTGAGCTCTCTCTCGGAATGCCGCTGCTGGTACGTGGAACGCGTCCACTGAGCCTTACCGATGAAGGCATGGCTCTGTCTGACTACGCTGATCGAGCAGATCAACTGCAGCAGCAGGTTCTCAAGCAACTGGAAGACCTCAAAAGTTTTAGAAGCGGCACTGTGCGCCTTGGGTCTTTCGGATCTTCGGCGTCATTCCAGATCCTTCCGGGTATCTTATCGGCTTTCGCAAGGGTGTTTCCGGGGATCAATGTCGAAATTATGGAATTCCCCGATGAACAGCTTGCCCAATGCCTGGAAGACGGACTGGTTGATCTGGCAATCATGTCGCTTCCAGAGGATGAAGAACTCGAAATTGCCTCCGTAACTACCGACAGGCTTGTTGCGCTTGTTGCGGAACATCATAGTCTGGCAATGCACGACACTGTAACGCCTTCGGATTTGGCAAGGTTCCCGTTTATTTTGACCAAAGGTGGCAGTGGTCCGCTGGTCGAGCGATGGTTCGCAGCCTTGGGAGTGGTGCCGCGGGTGGCGCATACAATCCTTCAGATCAATTCAATCATTGCCCTTGTTGAAGCGGATTTGGGAGTTTCAGTTATTGCAGAACAAGCTCTGCCAAAACATTTGGGGCGATGCAGGATTCTCGGCCTGCAGCCAGAGGTTCCGCGCAGTTTCGGTTTTGTGCGAAAGGCGATAGCCGCACGGTCTTTCGCAGCGGAGCAATTCTGGAAATTTTGTTCTCAGAATCCGATTTGACCTAAGAGCAAGAAACTCAAGTCAGTTTTCCAGAAAACAATTTTACACCAGTCAGCACCCGCGCAAATGCGGAAACAAAACAGATCGCGGCAAAACCCCAGGCGAGCACGGGGAACCAGACGGGAAACAGCGCCATCAAGAGGAAAAGCGCAATGGTTTCCGTGCCCTCGGCAAGGCCGTTCAGATAGTAAAGCGATTTTGCACCCTGCTTTTCTGTCTCAAGACCCCGCCTTTCTGCCATGATGGCAAAGGCCAGAAAGGCGGAGCCGTTGGCATAGAAGCTGCAAAGAAGGGCTGCGGCAGGCAGGGCGTTCTGTTCCGGAGCATTGATGGCAAAGGCAAGTGGAATGGCGCCGTAGAAAAAGAAATCCAGCGTGATGTCCAGATAGCCGCCAAGGTCGGTCTTCCGGGTCGCCCGGGCAACGGCTCCGTCCAGGCCATCGGCCAGACGGTTGAGGGCGATCAGAACACAGCCGAGCAAGGGGAAGCCTGCGGCAATGGCAAGGGCGGCGCCGAGGCCAAACGCAAAACCGGTCACAGTGACGCTGTTCGGACCGATCCCGGCCCGGGCCAACTGGCGGCCCAGAGCGTTCAAAGGGGGATCGATCAAGGGGCGGATACGCGCATCAAACACGGGCAGGATCCATCAGTTGGGCAGTGCCGGCACTCTTTCGGGGGACCCGGCTTTGCGGAAAGCGTGTTGTAAATGCAAAAACATTCACAAAATCACAAGCGGGTCTCTTTCACGCTTATGTCATTCGCCCTATAAGCCCTCGGGAAGTTGCGGATCACCGCGCCAGTCTTGAAGGAACAACCGTGTCAGGCAGCTATAGCGCCATTACGCAAGGGATCGAAGTCTCTGTCGAGCCGTTTTATCTGGACGATGAGTCGAAACCGGAACAGTGCGAATTTATCTGGGCCTATATGATCGAGATCCACAATGGCGGCGAAGAACCGGTTCAGCTCAAGACCCGCTACTGGCAGATCACCGATGGGCTGGGGCGGCTGGCTGAAGTCCGCGGCGAGGGGGTCGTCGGGGAACAGCCGGTGATCGAGCCTGGAGAGACGTTTGAATATTCCTCCCAATGCCCGCTGGCAACCGACAATGGCATCATGGCCGGCTCCTATGCCATGGAACGGCCGGACGGAACCCTGTTTGATGTTACAATTCCGGCCTTCTCGCTCGATCTGCCCGATGCGATCCGCAGCCTGAACTGATACCCCCCTAGTGTGGTGAAGTTGAAATACGCTTCACTTTAGCAGAAACCGCCGAAGCGTATTTCAAATTCGAAAACCATACTAGAAACATGACCTTGCTAGTCACCTTCTTGACGCTGAAGTTCGTTCGGAGCGTGCCGGGAGATGTGACGAACTTCAGAGTCAGGTGACTAGCCCGATAGGCCGCTATCAGGTGAGAAGGGTAGGAGCTTTGGGGCCGCCAGCGCCAAAATAAAACCGGGGCCGCCCGCGTTCATCGAACGGGACGGCCTCTTTGGAGACAAAATGCTTCGCTCTGTCCGAGGTCAGACCGTACGGTGGCGGGCAATCGCACCGCGCTCAATGGCGGCGACGGTCAGCTTGTCCAGCTCAAACCGGTCCCGCAGCATCTGGAGGAGGCGCAGCTCCTCCTTTTCCACGTGCAGATCGGCGGCCGCCACCTCGACGGCGAGTGCATAGGCGGTGTCATAGAGCTTGGGTGGCAGCACATCGCCCACCAGCTCCAGAACCAGGCCAAGGCCGTTTTCTTCCTGAAGAATATCGCCGCAGCGCTGGGCGGCCGGAATGATCTTGTTGCTGTCATACTGGTCGAATACCGGCAACATCTTGATCATGTCTCCGATCGTGGCCAGTTCGTTGTCCGTCATCGCATTGTCTGAGGCAGACACGATCACCATCACGTAGATGAGGGCTTCCTGAACGCTGATCGGTTCATTGTTAGACACTATGCACTCTCCGCACGCCTTCATGGATTCTAGTCGAAAGACCGGTGTAAAGGGTTGGCACCAAAGCTTCAAGTCACGGGCTTGCGACATTTGATTGACTGTTGCGCCCGGCTTTTCTAGTGTCGCGCCGCATCATCCAGGCCGGGTGTTCCGGGCCAGACAGGATGGTTTGCCTTCATCCCAAGCTTAAAGAATGAAACTCGAACATGACCGACCAATCCCTGCCTTCGCTTGACCTTTCGCAAGAGTTTGTCGAGGCGGCCGCCAAATCGAAAGCGTGGCCGTTTGAAGAAGCGCGAAAACTGGTCAAACGCATCGGCAAGCGGGATCCGGAAAAACCGGTTCTGTTCGAGACCGGCTATGGCCCGTCCGGCCTGCCCCATATCGGCACCTTTGGCGAAGTGTTGCGCACGACCATGGTGCGCACGGCCTTCCGCCTGTTGACGGAAGACAAGATCCCGACCCGGCTTTTGTGCTTTTCCGACGACATGGATGGCATGCGCAAGATCCCGGAAAATGTTCCGGACAGAGCGGCGCTGGAACCGTATCTGCAGATGCCCCTCAGTGCCGTGCCGAACCCGTTTGGCGGTGATTATGACAGCTTTGGCGCCCATAACAATGCCATGCTGCGCCGGTTCCTCGACACGTTTGGCTTCGACTACGAGTTTGCCAGCGCGACGGACTATTACAAATCCGGCAAGTTTGATGACGTGCTGATCAAGGCGACGGAAAAGTACCAGAAGATCATGGACGTCATGCTGCCGACCCTTGGGGAAGAGAGGCAGGCGACCTATTCGCCGTTCCTGCCGATTTCGCCGTCTTCCGGCAGGGTGCTCTATGTGCCGATGAAATCCGTCAACCCAGCGGAAGGCACGATCACCTTTGACGACGAAACCGGAGAGGAGATCACGCTGCCGGTGACCGGCGGCAATGTGAAGCTGCAATGGAAGCCGGATTTCGGCATGCGCTGGGCCGCGCTTGATGTTGATTTTGAAATGTTCGGCAAGGACCACCAGACCAATGCGCCTATCTATGACAAGATCTGCACGATTCTGGGCGGCAAGGCGCCGGAGCATTTTGTCTATGAGCTGTTCCTGGACGAAAAGGGCGAGAAGATCTCCAAGTCCAAGGGCAATGGCCTGACCATTGACGAATGGTTGACCTATGCCTCGCCGGAAAGCCTGGCGCTCTACAATTACCAGAAGCCGAAAACAGCGAAGAAGCTCTATTTCGACGTCATCCCAAAGGCGGTGGACGAGTATTTCACCTTTGCCCAGAAATACGAGCAGATGCCGGTGGAGCAGAAGCTGCAGAACCCGGCCTGGCACATTCATTCCGGCAATATTCCGAAGATCGACCTGCCAGTGCCCTTTGCCATGCTGCTGAACCTGGTGTCCGCGTCCAATGCAGACAGCAAGGACGTGCTCTGGGCGTTCATTTCGCGCTACGCACCGGGGGTCACCGCAGAAAGCCATCCGGAACTGGATGCGCTGGTCGGCTATGCGATCCGCTATTTTGAGGACTTCGTCAAACCGGCGAAGTCCTTCAAGGTGCCGGATGAGATTGAGCGTACGGCGCTGGAACAGCTGGATGCCAAACTGGCCGAATTGCCAGCAGGTGCCGATGGCGCGGCCATTCAGGACGGGGTTCTGGATGTGGCCCGGGCGATCGAGCGCTATCAGGACCCGAACAAGAAGGGCCCCGATGGTGGTCCGGGCGTGTCTGTCGCCTGGTTCTCGGCCCTTTATCAGCTGCTTCTGGGCCAGGAAAAGGGCCCGCGCTTTGGCTCCTTCGTCGCGCTTTACGGGATTGACGAAACCCGTGAGATGATCCGCAAGGCGCTTGCGGGCGACTTGGCGGCGTAACGGAAAAGCAGCCGGAAGGCCGGGTCAGGGCGCCTTGAATTGGGCTGCGCTGTTCGAAAATCGGCGGAGGAAGCCTCTCCGCCGTTTTGTCTGTTAGTCAGCCTGCCGCTCGGCCAAACGGCTCAGCCAAGACAGACGCATTCATTGTCAGTTTTCTGCAAAGCTGGCCAGTTTGAGCAGGGAGACAAACTCCGCCCTGTAGCCGAGCGTGTCGGAACCCTTGTTGGCATCTGCCAGATCCACCGCATCGCGGGTGGACCAGTTGCCCAGATAGCTTGACCCGTTCAGGATCTGGCCAAATCCGGCGACCGAGGCCGCAAAGAGGCTTTCGCCAGCCGGGATGTCCGATGAGGCCAGGGTCACCGGTGTGCTGATCAGACGGCTCTTGCTTTCCCCGGGCAGCTTGTAGCGCAGTTTGACAAAGGCAAGCTCGTCCTCAAAGCCGGACCCGGCAGCGGAGGCAGGCTCTTTCCCGCCCGTCTGGTAGCGCAGTTTGTCGAGCCGGACAGCAGGTGATCCGGCGGGGGTAATCTCATATAGGGCGGTGACGGTATGGCCGGCGCCAATATCGCCTGCATCCACCTTGTCATTGTTGAAATCCTCCCGTTTCAGGGCGCGGGTTTCATAGCCGATCAACCGGTATTCGGCGACTGTTGCAGGGTTGAATTCCACCTGGATTTTCACATCCTTGGCAATGGTCATCACCGAGCCGGTGATCCCCTCGACCAGGACCTTGCGGGCTTCGGCAAGGGAGTCGATATAGGCCGCGACCCCATTGCCGTTCTGCGCCAGTGTCTGCATGAGCGCGTCATTGTAATTGCCCCGGCCAAAGCCCAGGATGGACAGGGCAATGCCCGATTTAGCCTGGTTCGTAATGTAGTGCTTCAAGGCGCCGATGTCCGACAGACCCACATTGAAGTCCCCGTCGGTGGCCAGCAGG
This sequence comes from Roseibium sp. AWQ4_254, assembly GCF_056161025.1. Taxonomy (NCBI): domain Bacteria; kingdom Pseudomonadati; phylum Pseudomonadota; class Alphaproteobacteria; order Hyphomicrobiales; family Stappiaceae; genus Roseibium; species Roseibium sp. AWQ4_254. The sequence goes on along the minus strand of NZ_JBSWYH010000025.1, from coordinate 95,704 downwards.
ATCCGCGCGTGGCCACCCTCTTCCCGCATCGTGTCTGCAAGGGCATAGGCTTCCCTTAGGCCCGCATGGCCGGCGGTCCGGCCGCCCGGCCGCAGGGCGTTTACCGCCTGAATAATGGCCTTGCTGCTGGCAATGGAGGTCGGCTCCAGCGCCACCCCGGCCGTTCCGGCATAGGTCACGATGGCCACCGTGTCCTGATCCCGCAGTGTGGAGACCAGCAGCCGGAACGCCTGTTGAAGCAGCGGCAATTTGTTGGGCTCGCCCATAGATCCTGACGTGTCGATGAGAAAGACGAGATGCTGCGGCGGCAGGTTCTCAAGCGGCACGCGATAGCCCTGCAGGCCAATCTGCAGCAATTTCGTGTCCGCATTCCATGGGGTGTCGATGACCGAGATATTGGTGGAGAAGGGCTCTTCCCTGGTCTCCGGCTGCGGATAGGCATAGTCGAAATAGTTGATCATTTCTTCCGGCCGCACGGCTGCAGGGACCGGAAGCAAACCGTTGACCAGTTTGTTGCGCACAAACGCGTAGGAGGCTGTGTCCACATCCACCGAGAAGGTCGACACCGGGGCATCGGCAGTGCTCTTGACCGGATTGCTTTCGGCCTGCGGAAACCGTTCCCGGTCCGGGGTCTGCCCCAGTGGGCTCTGTGTGAGCGTGCCCGTGCCTACCGGTGCAGCTTGCGGTTTGAAGCGCTCAATCTCTTTTGCGGAAAAACGGGTGCCGCCGGAGAGCCGGTAAACCTCCTGTTTCCTGGGTTCGGCCGACGGGGCTGTCGCTGAAAGCCGGTCTGTCACCGGCCTTTGCTGGATCGCTGTCAGGGCCTGGTCCCGCGCCTGCTCCCGGTCCTGAGGCCGGGACAGGTCCGGCCCGGCAGACGCTGCCATTCCTTCCGCTGGAAGGGGCTCCGGGGAGGCGGGAACCTTTTCGGTTCTGGACGCCTTGCCCTCTGCCAGAACCGGGGCGCTCTCCAGGAAGGTTCCCGGTTTCGGCGCGCTCCGGGGCGGGAGCTGGGCCGCAAACTCCTGCTGGCCAACAAGATAGTGGGTCTCACCATCCAGAAACTTGGACAAGGGGCCTGAGGCCACAAAGGCGGTCACAAGGACCACCGCACACAGGCAAAAGATGCTGAGGAGAAGTGCACGGCCGCGGTTTAAAATCATGATGTACCCCTTTGATCGCCGTCGGACAGGCCGCCTCACACGGTCTGCGGACGCGAGCGTCTTGTCAGGGAGATCATCAGGTCTTCTTTCGCATGCTGTCCGCGTGAGCCTCGAACGCGAAGGGCGAAGAGCAAACAGGACGCTCCCCGGACGCTCTCACAACAGGACAAGGGAAAAAGCTGCTGGTTTTATGAGCAAAACGCGAGGGAAACCTGACGTTATTCCGGCGCAATTATGGCGGGCGGTGTGAGGCTCTGCGCTTTATTCTTGCGGATAGGGGGCCGCATTATCCCTGCCGAGGTCGAGAGGGGATTGGTCTGCTTGCGCGGTTTCCGGCTCTGGGGCCGTTTCGCTCCACTCCACGATTTCCGGCTCCAGGCTCTCAAGCCCGGGCAGAGCGGCGTCCGGATTGGCGTCCCAATCGAGGCGCGGGGCTGCAATTTGCCACTGGTCTTTCCATTGGCCCAGCTTGCGCTGTTCCGCCAGCTGGGTGAACTCCTGAAAGCCTTCCGGTGCCTCCTGCGACGGACGGGCCCAGCCATAGCGCACCAGGCGGGTGCTGAGATCAATCTTGCCCCGTTGGCAGCTGGCCAGGATCTTGTTCGGACCTGTGTCGGCCAGCTTTTCGCACGTGATCTTAAACTGCCGGGTCAGCCCTTGCAGAAACGTGCGGGCCCGGGCGCCGCAAGGCCAGGTGCCGCCATGTGAGTCGCCGCAGACCTGATCGATCTTCAAGGCTTCGATATGGGCCAGCTGGATGATCAGCTGGTTTGACTTCAGCCGCCCGCCATCCAGCACTTCGACCCGTCTGAATTCCAGCGGCCCGTCCGGCACTGGCTCCACAGGCGGGTTCATCAGTTCCTGGAACCGTTCGGAAGGCGCAATGCGTTTCAAATGTCCTTTGACCCTCGGGGTCGACATCCCATCCGGGGAGACATTTCGGATATCCCCAGGAAGGGGGGCTGCTGAAGGGGGCATGTCTTCCGGCTGGGCGGCGGCCGTCCGGGTCTCTTGCGCCGTCTGCTCTTCAAGGGCGGGCCGCAGCGCAGAAGCAGGCTGTTGCGGCTGCGGGGCCGGCAGGGCGGGCGGTTCGGCAAACACAAGCCAGGCCACCAGTCCGCCGAAAGCCGTCAACAGGAAAACCGGAAAGAGGAATGGCGTCAGTTTCATGCCTGAACAGTCACGTTTACGGCCCTGGATGCAGCCAATATCAATCCAGATTGGTACAAAGCTACATGATAAACGCTTGAGGCTTGGTTAGGAAAGCTCCAAGAATTCACTTTACGGAAATCTCAGGTCAGGGGCAAAGTTCCAAGGGACAAGGTCATGAGCAGGCCTCACGACCTTGTCCCCTTTCTTGGGTTTTGGCGATTTGGGGCCATGCTTGGTCCCTGGGGTCTTTCGCGTCACGGCGCCGTCACTGGCGGGGCGCTTTCGAAGACCACCTCTGCGCGGTTCTGGACCGTCCTGAAGAACGGCATGTCAATGGCACCGACCCAGGACCGGATCATCCGGCGGCTTTCGGGCCGGTGTTTTTCCGGGATCTTGGCCCAGGTGTCCTCGTCAATGTCCCGTTCGCCGGTGACGCGCCTGAAAAAGACCCCGTGGCGGTCCGCATCCGGGTAGTCCGTGTCAAAGTCGATCCCGGTTCCCGCAAGCATCTCCAGCATGTCGGCCTGACCTTTTCCATGCAGCTGATTTGCGGAAAAACGGCTTCTGGCAACCGAATAGATGCTGTTTTTCCTGCAGTCCAGCGCGCGCCACAACAACACATTTGCCGCACCTCTTCCCTTGTGCCGCGCACGCGACAGCTGTACCCAGAGCAGCAGAGCAAAGCACAAGCAAGATGTGAACCGCGCATGACATTGATTTTCAAGATTGTCCCAAACTCCCTGTGGCAGGAAGCTGTCGGGGCCGGTGTCTTCAAGGGCGCTCCGGTCGACCTTGCGGACGGCTATATCCACTTTTCCACGGCGGAGCAGGCCAGGGAGACGGCCGCCAAGCATTTCGCCGGCCAGAGCGGTCTGCTTCTGGCTGCCTTTGAGACGGAGGCGTTTGGCGATGCGCTGGTCTGGGAGCCCTCCCGGGGCGGGGCCTTGTTCCCGCATCTTTATGGAACCTTCCGGCCGGACGAGGCGCTCTGGGTCAAGGATCTGCCCTTGTCGGAGACTGGGGGCCATGTCTTTCCGGAGATGACGGGATGAGCCTGCCTGCCTTGGACAAGATTGCCCTCAAGGGCCTGCATCTTCTGGACGCGGAACAGGCGCATCAGCTCACCATCCGCGCCCTGAAATCCGGCCTGATGAAACGGCGTCCCCAGCCCGCCGACCCGCGTCTGAAGGTGCGTCTCTGGGACCTTGCGTTTGACAATCCGCTGGGAATGGCGGCCGGGTTCGACAAGAATGCGGAGGTGCCGGATGCGGTGCTGGCACTGGGGTTCGGCGCGGCAGAGGTTGGGTCGGTGACGCCCAGGCCGCAGCCGGGCAATCCGCGCCCGCGCGTCTTCCGGCTGCCGGAGGATCAGGGGGTGATCAACCGCTACGGGTTCAACAATGACGGCCATGCGGCCATGCGCCAGCGTCTGAGCGCACGGGGCCAGCGCCCCGGCATTGTCGGCATCAATGTCGGGGCCAACAAGGAGGCGACGGACCGGGTGGCGGATTACGTGGCCGGGATCCGGGAATTTGCGGCGCTGGCCTCCTATTTCACGGTGAATATCTCTTCTCCAAACACGCCGGGTCTCCGGGACCTTCAGGCCCGGTCCGCGCTCGCCGAACTGCTTCAGGCGGTTGTGGAAGAGCGGGATGGCTGCACGCAGGAGACCGGCCGCCGGGTGCCGGTGCTGTTGAAGATTGCGCCCGATGTCGCGGAAGAGGACCTGAAGGACATTGTCGAGGAAGTGCTGGAAAAGGGCGTTGACGGCCTGATCGTTTCCAATACGACCATCACACGGGACGGATTGAGCGGCCAGGGCCCGCACGGGGAGGCGGGGGGGCTGTCAGGCCGCCCGCTGTTCCGCAAATCGACCATTGCTCTGGCGAAGGTCCGCAAGCTGGCGGGGCCTGACCTGCCGCTGATCGGCGTTGGCGGTATCGACAGCGCGGAAACCGCCTGGACCAAGATCACGGCCGGTGCGGACCTGCTGCAGCTTTATTCGGCCCTTGTGTTCAAGGGGCCGGGGCTGGTCGGAGACATTCTGCGCGGGCTCTCCACCCGCCTGGACCGGCATGGCCTTGAGAGCCTGAGGGCCGCACGGGATGCCAATGTGGACGCCTGGGCGTCGGAGACCCTTTAGGACCGCTGCCAAGGTCTGGTCCTGCCGGGTCAGGCCGGTGCAAAAGTCCTGTCGGCTTGACGCCGGCAGGCGGCCAGCAAGGTGATCCCGCGCAGGCCCAGAAAGAGATTGAGCGCCAGCCACAAGCCATGTGTGCCCAGGAAGGGTGACAGCACATAATAGGCGCCCACATAGGCGGCGAGGGACAAAAGCATCATGTTGCGCATGGTGGCGGACCAGGTGGCGCCGATATAGATCCCGTCCATCTGAAAAGCGAGCACACCCAGAACCGGGGCGATCACCGCCCAGGGCAGGTAGGTCCTGCCGATCTCCCGCACCTCCGGCGAGGTGGTCATGAAGTCGATAATGGCCGAGCCGAACGCGAAATAGAACAGGGTGAGGCCGCCCGCCAGGGCAAAGCTCCACAAGGCGGTCAGCTTCACGGTCCGCTCAAAGGCGGGACGGTATCTGGCCCCGACCGCCCGCCCGGCCAGTTGTTCGGCCGCTGTGGCCAGACCGTCCAGAAAATAGCCTGACACCATGATGAATTTTTCAAGCACTGCATTGGCCGCCAGCACGGCATCGCCCTGATCTGCCGATCGGGCGATGAAAAACGCGTAGGCATATAAGAGCGCGAAAGAGCGGATCATGATGTCCCGGTTCAGCGCCAGCATGCGCCCGAGCAGCCGGCGGTCGAAAATGACCGAGGCCGGAGGCCAGCCCCCCCGCTTGACGCTTGTCAGGACCAGGCCAAGACCGAAAAGGGTGGTGGCCAGCTCGCTGGCCACAGTGGCCAGAGCCACCCCTTCCACGCTCCAGCCAAGCCCCAGAACGAACCAGAGGCTGAGAAGAATGTTCAGCCCGTTGAGAAAGATCTGCAGCATCAGGCCCGTACCGGCCCGGCCGAGCCCGATGCACCAGCCCAACATCGCGTAATTGGCCAGAAGCAGGGGGGAGCTCAGAACCCGAATGTCAAAATAGCGGGCGGTAGCCGCCTGCACCTCGGTGCTGCCACCCAGAAACCACTGGCCCATTTCCCGAAGCGGCACGTGGCAGGCAATCACCAGCAGCCCGCCGGTTACGGCGATCACCAGGGCGCGGAGCAAGGTGGCCTTGATTTCTGCATCATTGCGTGCGCCCACGGCCTGTGCGGTCAGACCGGTGGTGCCGGAGCGCAGAAAGCTGAACGTGGTGAAAACCAGATCGAAGATGATCCCGCCAAGGGCAATCCCGCCCAGCAGGGCCGCATCCCCAAGGCGGCCGATCACGGCCATGTCGACGATCCCCAGGATCGGCGTCGATAGATAGCCGGCCGTCATCGGGATGGCGATGGCCAGGACAGAACGGTGCGTAACCGAAAAGCGCAGATGGTCCGGTGTCCCGGCAGGGGGGGAGTGGGTCATGGAATGCTCATGTCTGAAGACTCCCTTCATGTCTGGCCCATGGCTGTTCGTCAATCGAATTCCGTGCCGCGTCTTTGAACCGCAAGGGCGTGGGAGGCCGCACCGGCTGGCAAGACACTCTGGAAGGCCCGCACCGCCGCGCTATAGTCGGACCTATGACCGTGCCGATCGTTCACCATCCGGCCTATTGCGCCGACCTGCCAGCCAATCACCGGTTTCCGATGGACAAGTTCCGTGCCGTGGCGGAGCAGATCCGCCAGGAGGGACTGCTAGACGGCGGCGCGTTTTACCGGCCGCGGGCGGCTCCGTTCGAGTGGGTCGCGCTGGCCCATGATCCTGTCTATGTCGATCAGGTGTTCAATGGCCGGGTGCCGGACAAGATTGCGCGGGAAATCGGCTTCCCGATGCGGCCTGACATTGCCCTGCGCGCGCGCTGCGCGACGGGGGGCACGGTGCTGACCGGCTATCTCGCCCTGGAGCATGGCCTTGCCTGCAACACCGCCGGGGGAAGCCACCATGCCCGGCGCAGCCATGGCGCCGGGTTCTGCGTCTTCAATGATGTTGCCGTGGCCCTGAAGGTGCTGCAGGCTGATGGCGCCATTCGCAAAGCCCTGGTCATTGACCTGGATGTGCACCAGGGCGACGGCACGGCGGACATCTTTCAAGGGGATGCCAGCATCTTCACTTTCTCCATGCATGCCCAGAAGAACTATCCGGTACGCAAGGTGCCCTCCCATCTGGATGTGGGGTTGCCGGACGGAACTGGAGACGAGGCCTATCTGGCCCGGCTTGAAACCCTGCTGCCGGAGCTTTTGGCGCGTGAGCCCTGGGACATCGTGTTTTTCAATGCGGGTGTTGACCCTTACGAGCATGACCGGCTTGGCCGCCTGTCGCTGAGCCGGGCCGGTCTGCGGAAACGGGATCTTTATGTGATCACGGCCGTACGGCAGGCTGGTCTCCCGCTCGCCTGTGTTCTGGGCGGGGGCTATTCGACGAATATTGATGAACTGGCCGACCGCCACACGACCCTTCACCGCAGCGCTCGCGACGTTGCGTCTGGCCGTGTGACGCCCGGACCTTAAGACGGGGAAGCAGGGCGCGGCGCCCGACGCTCCGCAGCTAGGCGGTCACTGTGACGGCTGGCTGAAGACGGGCGGGAGAGACGGCCGAAGCCATACCGCTGAAGGCACCGGTGCTGGCCGGGGTGGCGGACACCGTTTGAGAGGTGATACCAATCGCAATTGAAGGTGCCCTATTTGACCCTCCAAACGCGGTCAAATAGGGCATCTTTAAACGCTCTGTGAATAGTAGCTTAAAAAGGCGGGGATTCAGCGGCCACGGCCCATGGCCATCAACCGGGTAACCAGCCAGATGGGGATCACCACAATAGCCCCGATTACCAGATAATTGCCAAGCCGCCCGAGGGCCTGAAAGCCCATGTTCCAGAGCCGTTCAACAAAATCGACGGCCATATGCACCAGATCAATGGGGTCCAGATTGAGCGCGGACAGGACAATTCCGACAACAAAGGACAGAAACACGAGCCGCAGGATCACCTGGGCGGGTGATCCGCCGAGAAAGCGGCTCAGGCTGTTGTCGGACATGGGGATCTCCTTGAAACAGGGCGTTATCGAATCGTTTGAGCAATAGGTAGGCGCAAATGATGGCAAATACAACGAGGTCCCAAACGCTCGGTGATTGTCATTTGAAATCAAAGCCTTGTTATTTCTATCTATGCGCGCGCAGGGGTGTCGTGAAAAGCCAATTACTTGGGCTCTCATGCCAAAGACAGGGCGGTTGCATTGGCGTATCAGAAGTTTCAGGCATGCGAAACTTATCGTCAGGCAGGACGCCCACTCCAGCTTCCGGTAAGCCGGCCTTTGCTGCAGTGAAAGACAGGAATTGGACCGGCACCACCCGGGACCTTTCAGGAAAAGATCACACTGCGGGTTTGGTCCCGGGCGAACAGCAGCCTTCTCTCGTTTTGGGGGGGCAGTCCGGAAACGTTTGAAGCCCCGATTGACTCCGTTGGCTTCAAGCGGACCAGAGATAAAATCTCAGGCGCGGAGGGAGTGCAGCCCGTAACTGCCTCCGTGCCGGAATTCCAGGCAATGGATCTCTTAAACTCACATGGCAATGCGCTATTTTGGTCCGGCAGAGACCTTGCGGCCCTGAGGTTTTTCCAGGCCTCCGGTTGAGGCTGTGTGTTTTGCCAGCCGCGCAGCAGGAGTTTTTTTCTTACGCTGCGGCGGCGAGGCTGGGCCGGCAGGCGGTGGGCCTTCGCGTACCTTGCGCGGCGACATGCCGAACCAGGACTTCACCGCTCTGGAGAACGTGCTCAATTCGGAAAAGCCGACCAGATAGGCAATCTCCTTCATCGGCAGATCCGTGCTGCGCAAATAGCGTTCTGCTGCAGCCCGGCGGATTTCCTCGCTGAGCTTGCGGAAGCTGGTGCCCTCCTTTTCAAGCAGCCTTTGAACAGCGCGCTGGGACATGCCGAGCTTGGCGGCGATCTGCGGCAGTGTGGAGGCTCCTTGGGAGAGATTGGACGCCAACTCGTTCGCGATCCGGGTGAGAGGCGCTTCAAACTGGCCGAACCGGTCCAGTTCGTCCGTCGCCGATTTCAGAATGATCTCGTAGAGATGGGAATCACTTTGGGACAGGGGCCGGGACAAGAGCGAGCGCGGAATGAAGATGCGGTTATGGGGCGCATTAAAGGTAAGGCGGCCCTGATACTTCTTCTGGAACCCGGATGTATTCACGGGCGGCGGCGCGGCCAGATCGATCAGAAGCGGGGGAGCGGACATGTTGAGGGCCCGTTCCAGCTGCTGCGTGGCCCAGCCAACCCGGGCAAATATACATTGCCGCCATTCTCCCCGTCCTTCCAGAATAGGCCAGCCGACATAACCGCCGGTCTCGTCTTCTTCAAACACCATGCGATAGGCGTTGGTCCGGATGGGACTGAACTTGGCCCAGGCCATGCAGGCATCGCGGATGGTCGGAGCACAGGAAAACAGGTAGTCGAAAATCGAAAAGCAGCCGATATCCAGATTGTTGAACAGGTCGAACATGATGGCATCGTCGCCAAGAGCGCTGGCCACATGTTCAAACACCCCGTGCCAGGCGGTAATCGGAACGACCCCTTGAGGATCTTCGATGCTGGCAAGGTCAAAATTATAGTCTTTGGCCATTTGCGGCCAGTTCAGATCTTTGTCTGAATTTATGTCCCGTAAGACCCGGAACACATCTGCGCGTGCCCATTCGCCTTTCAGCGGCATATTTTTCTCCGGCCACCCGTGCACAATCGTTTTTCAAACTGTGCATGACATATCTTCCGGGATCAAGCCGTCCGCGCAGTCATTTTCTTTAAAATAACGTAGCGTAAATATCACCCCCCATGATGGGAGGTGATGCTGTTTCTGCGTCAGGCAGCGGTTTTTTCGCCCATTTCAGCTTTGGGCGGAAATTTCCCGTAAAAAGTCTCGTTTTTCTTGGCCATTTCGCGCAAAAGCCGGTTCGGCTTGAAACGCGGCCCCCATTTACGAGTGAATTTCCGGCAGATCTCAACAAAGGCGGCCGTGCCCATCGTGTCGATATAGCTGAGCGTGCCGCCCGAATAGGGGGCAAAGCCAAAGCCGAGAATGGACCCCACATCGGCCTCGCGCACATCTGTCAGGCATTTCTCTTCAAAGATCCGCGCGGTTTCCAAAGCCTGCATCACCAGAAGACGCTGCTTGAGCTCTTCGATGTTGAAGCTTTCGGCCGGTTTCGGCTGGCCGGTGACCTCGGCAATGCCCGGCCACAGGCTCTTGTCCTTGCCTTTGTAGTCGTAAAAGCCCTTGCCGTTCTTTCGGCCGAACCGTTCCCGCTTGACCACCATGTCTTCCAGAATGTTGTCGAGCGGGCCTTCCACATATTTGACACCGAGATCCTTACGGGTGGCCGAGACGATCTTCCACGCCAGGTCCAGCGCCACTTCATCCCCGAGCGAGAGCGGGCCCACGGGCATACCGGCCATCTTGCCCGCATTTTCAATCATCGCCGCCGGAACGCCATCCGCCAGCATCATCAGGCCCTCGCGGATATAGGTCATAACCACGCGGGAGGTGTAGAAGCCGCGGCTGTCATTGACCACAATCGGCGTTTTCTTGATGGCCTTGATATAGTCGAGCGCCAGGGCCAAAGCCCGGTCCGAGGTGCGTTTGCCCAGGATGACTTCCACCAGCATCATCTTGTCGACCGGCGAGAAGAAATGGATGCCGATGAAGTTTTTCGGCCGCTTGGAGGCCTGGGCGAGGGAGGTGATCGGCAAGGTGGATGTGTTGGAGGCGAAAATGGCGCGGGACTTCATCACCGCTTCGGCTTTCTCCGTCACGGTCTTCTTGATGTCCCGGTCCTCAAAGACCGCCTCAATCACCAGATCGCACTCGGCCAGCGCTTCATAGTCGACCGTGGCAGTGATGCGCGAAAGCAGCTTGTCCTTCTGGTCTTCGGTGGCCCGGCCGCGTTTGACCGCCTTGCTGATCAGCTCCCCGGAATGCGCCTTGCCCTTGTCGGCGGCGTTCTGGTCCCGGTCGATCAGCACCACATCAATGCCCGCATTGGCCGTGACATAGGCGATGCCGGCGCCCATGAAGCCAGCGCCAAGAATACCGACTTTCTTGATCTTGTTTGGCCGCTGGTCCAGCGGGCGGCGGGCCAGCTTGTTCAGTTCCTGCATGGACACGAACAGCGAGCGGATCATGCTGGCCGCTTCCGGTGTCTGCAGCACCTTGGCGAAATAGCGGCTCTCTACCTGCAGGGCCAGATCCATAGGCAGTTGCAGGCCTTCGACCACCGCATGCAGCAGATAGCGGGCACCGGGATAATTGTCGTGGGTTTCCCGCCGGTAGATCGCGTTGGCGGCGGGCCAGAACTGGAAGCCTGCCGGGGAATAGATCTTGCCGTTGGGCAGCTTGTAGCCCTTCTTGTCCCAGTCCTTGACCGGATCGATTCCGGCGGCGAGCAGCTTTTTTGCCGCTGCAACAAGCTTGCGGGGACCGGTGACCTCATCCACCAGCTTCATCTGTTTGGCCTGGGCCGCCCGCAGGGTGCGGCCCTGAAGCAGAAACTGCATGCCCTGCTGGCCATCGCTCATGCGCATGACCCGCTGAGTGCCGCCTGCACCGGGAAACAGACCGACCTTGACCTCCGGCAGGCCCATTTTCAGGCTGTCATCCACCACCCGCGCATGGCAGGCCAGGGCGAGCTCGGTGCCACCGCCCATACAGGTGCCGGAGAGGGCGGCCACAAAGGGTTTGCCGCAGGTTTCCAGCTTGCGGTAGATCAGCGTCAGCCTGCGCGAGCCTTCATAAAGCGCTTTGGCCGCGCCTTCAGGGTTGCTGGCCCGCTGGGCGTGAAAGCTTTTCAGGAGGCCTTCCATCATGGTCAGATCCGCCCCGCCGGAAAAGGCGGTTTTGCCGGAGGTGATGACAGCACCCCGGATCGCGCTCTCGCCAGCGACCTGATCAATGATCGCATCCAGCTCGTCCATGACGCTCATGTCGATCACGTTCATGGATTTTTCCGGCATGTCCCAGGTGATCAGGGCAAAGCCGTTGGCGTCGGTTTCGACGGTGAAATTTGTGTAGCTCATGGGACCGTTTCCTCCGTTCAGACCCGCTCGATGACGGTTGCCGTGCCCATGCCTGCGCCAATGCACAAGGTGACCAGAGCCGTGTTCAGGTCCCGCCGTTCCAACTCGTCCAGAACCGTGCCGAGGATCATCGCCCCGGTTGCGCCCAGGGGATGGCCCATGGCAATCGCACCGCCATTCACGTTGACCTTGTCGGGATCGAGATCAAAGGCCTGCCGGTAGCGCAGAACAACGGAGGCAAAGGCCTCATTGATCTCGATGAGATCCAGATCCTTCATCTCCATCCTGGCGTTTTTCAGCAGCTTTTCCGTCACATCCACCGGTCCGGTCAGCATCAGGGCCGGTTCGGAGCCGATATTGGCAAAGGCCTTGATGCGGGCACGGGCCTTGAGGCCGCAAGAGCGCCCGGCGGTGCTGGAGCCGATCAGCACAGCCGCCGCTCCGTCTACAATGCCGGAGGAATTGCCCGCATGGTGCACGTGCTTGACGGTTTCCAGCTCCGGATGGGCCTGGATGCCAACCGCATCAAAGCCGCCCATTGCTCCCATCATCTCAAAGGACGGATTGAGCGCGGCCAGGGACTGCATGTCCGTGTCAGGGCGCATGTGCTCGTCGCGGTCCAGGATCGTGATGCCATTGATGTCCTTGACCGGAACCACCGACCCGGAAAACCGGCCTTCTTGCCAGGATTTCGCGGCGCGTTTCTGGCTTTCTACCGCATAACCATCGCAGTCGTCGCGGCTGAAACCATATTTGGTGGCAATCAGATCTGCCGAAACGCCCTGTGGCATGAAATAGGACGGGATGGCCACCTGCGGCTCGATCGGCCAGGCCCCGCCGGACGCGCCGATTCCGACCCGGCTCATGCTTTCCACCCCTCCGGCCACCACCAGCTTGTGCTGGCCGGACATCACCTGGGCAGATGCCGTGTTGACCGCATCAAGGCCGGAAGCGCAGAACCGGTTGATCTGCATGCCTGGAACGGACGTGTCGTAGCCGGCGGCAAAGACAGCCGCTCGGGCAATGTCACCGCCCGCTTCCCCGACCGGATCCACACAGCCGAGCACCACATCATCAACCCTGGCGGTCTCGAGACCGTTGCGGTCACGGATCGCTTCCAGCGCCGTTGCCGCCAGCCGGACCGACGGCACCTCGTGCAAGGCGCCGTCCTTCTTGCCGCGGCCGCGCGGTGTTCGCACGTGATCGTAGATATAGGCTTCGGCCATCTGGTCCTCCTCCGGACGGGTTGATTGCTTTCAGAGATGCTCTAGCTTTTTTCCGGCAGCGGATGGCCGGGCATCAGGTCGTAGGGATGTTTCCAGCCGGGCAGGGCCTGAATGCGGTCCAGCCAGGCCAGCACATTTGGATAAGGCGCAAAGTCGGTGCCGATCTCGTCGCGCATAAAGAGATAGCCGCACAGGGAAAAGTCAGCCGTTGTCGGAGCTGTGCCAACCGCAAAGTCCTTGTTCGCAAAATGCTTTTCCAAGATGGAAAGCGCCCCCAGCAGCCGGCCTTCGAGAAAGCGGGTCACCTCCGTTTCGCCCGTCTTGGAAAATTGGCGCAGGAACCGCAAGGGCCCGGCCAGTCCGGAGACTTTCTGGTTGTCGAAAATCACCCAGCGCAGGATCTCGCGGCGCTCTTCCTCGGTGTTCCAGCCGAATTTGCCGAACTGGTCAACAAGATAGTCAAGGATCACGCCGGACTGGGTGAGCCGCAGCGTTCCGGTGTCAAGAACCGGCACCTCACCCATTTCGTTCACCGTCTCGCGAAACGCAGCTGAGCGGGTTTCACCGCCGAAAAAATCCACCCATTTGGGCTCCCAGTCGGCGCCGCACAGCTCGAGCATCAGCGCCACCTTGTAGGAATGGCCGGATTGCGCCATGCAGTGAAGAATATAGTCAGCCATGTGTTTGCAAAACTCCTTGGCAAAATAATCAGGGCCGGAAGCCTATATCGGATGACCGGGGATTGCTTGGGAAGTTCCCGGCCAGCTGCAGTCTGGCCTGATCCGTCAGAAAGCCTCGGCGTTCAAGGACATGAGGGTTCCGGATCCGGCAGAGATCCGGGCGAGATGGGCGCCGGTTTCCGGCATGGTGCGCTCCATGAAAAAGAGGCCGAAAGCAAGCTTCTGCTCCAGCCAGTCCGTCTTGTCACCGGCGCCGTTTGCCAGTTGCCGGCGGATGGTCTGAGCCATGCGGGCCCACATGTAGCCAAGGGCGGTGAGCCCGAACAGGTGCATATAATCGGCGGACCCGGCCCCGGCATTATCCGGGTTTTTCAGGGCATTGTTCATGAACCACATGGTGGCGGCCTGAAGGTCATCGACTGCCTTCTTCAAAGGCGTGGTGAATGTCGAAAGGGTGTCATCCTCCTTGGTTTCCTTCAGGAAGGTGTTGACCTCGTTAAAGAAGCTCATCACGGCCCGGCCGCCATCGGCCGGCAGTTTGCGCCCGACAAGATCAAGCGCCTGGATGCCATTTGCGCCTTCATAGATCATCGCGATCCGCGCATCGCGCACGAACTGCTCCATGCCCCATTCGCTGATATAGCCATGACCTCCGAGCATCTGCTGGGCATTGACCGTGTTGGCAAAGCCGGTATCGGTCAGAACCCCTTTGAGAACGGGAGTCATCAGGCCCATCATGTCAGCGGAAAACTGTTTTTGTGTCTCGTCCTGCGAGCGGTGGGAGACATCGCCATGCAAAGCGGTCCAGATTACCAGAGCGCGGGCCGCCTCGTTAAAGGCGCGGATCGACATCAGTGTGCGGCGCACATCCGGATGCACAAGGATCGGGTCCGCCGGTTTGTCCGGTGCCTTTGGGCCGCTCAACGCGCGACCCTGCAGGCGGTCTTTGGCATAGGCTGCCGCGTTCTGATAAGCGACTTCCGACTGGGCCAGCCCCTGTACAGCCACGCCCAGACGGGCCTCGTTCATCATCGTGAACATGGCCCTAAGGCCCTTGTTTTCCTCGCCGACGAGCCAGCCTGTCGCGTCGTCGTAATTCATGACGCAGGTGGCGTTGCCGTGGATGCCCATCTTGTGTTCGATCGAGCCGCAGGACACGCCGTTGCCGCGTCCGCTGGTGCCGTCTTCCAGGATCTGGTTGCGCGGTACGACGAAAAGCGAAATGCCCTTGGTGCCTTCCGGCGCGCCGTCTATGCGGGCCAGAACCAGGTGTATGATGTTGTCCGCCATGTCATGCTCGCCGGCAGAAATGAAGATCTTCGTGCCGCTGATCTTGTAGCTGCCGTCCTGCTGGGGCACGGCCTTGGTCCGGATCAGGCCGAGATCGGTGCCGCAATGGGGCTCCGTCAGGTTCATGGTGCCTGTCCAGGTGCCTGCGATCATGTTGGGCAGATAGGTCTGTTTCTGCTCTTTTGTGCCATGCAGGGTGAGGGCGGCCACCGCCCCGGCGGTCAGGCCGGGATACATGGCAAAGGCCATGTTGGCCGAAGAGGCATATTCGTTGAAAATCGTTGCCAGCGTGTGGGGCAGGCCCTGGCCGCCATATGCCGGGTCAGCGGCAAGCGTACCCCAGCCACTTTCGCAAAAGGCCTTGTAGGCGTCCTGAAAGCCTTTGGGTGGGGTGACGGTGCCGTCCTCCGAGCGGGTGCAGCCTTCCCGGTCACCGCTCTGGTTCAGCGGCTGAAGGACATCTTCTGTGAACTTGCCGCTTTCACGCAGGATGGCTTCCACCAGATCCAGCGGTGCCTCTGAGAAGCCGGGCAGATTGGAATAGCGGTCATATGCGAACACGTCCTTCAGCAGGAACAGCGTGTCTTCGACAGGCGCGGCGTAGCTTGGCATGAAAACCTCCCAGTTTTTCGGCCAGTCTTTCGTCCAGGTATTTCGTCCAGGTATTTCGTCCAGGTCTTTCGTCCCGCCCTTCCATCTGTCCCGCCGTTCCGGCGGATGCCACGAGCCGATAAGACAGAAGAGGGCTTACGTTTGCGTAAACGTCATCTTGGCTCTGATATACGCATGTATATGGCGTCCGGCAAGTAGTGTCCTTAGGGAAGGATTGGCAAAAAAAGCGCCCAAAACAAGCCGACTGGCAAGATTTTTGAGGATCGCACCACCAGATCTGTGAAAAGCACACGGATTCTGAACGGTTTTCGCGGGCGCACGCAAGTGACCGGATAGGTTGCCGGGGCAGCAAAACAAAACCGCCGGCAGCAGGGCTCTGGCGGTCCTGGCAAAGGAGAAGGTAGAAAAAGGCCTCAGCCTTCTTCTGATTCCTTGTGTTTCAACATGCCGGATACAATCTCGACCGTGCGCGAGAGTTCTTCAATGGCCTGCTCAATATCCTTGCGCTGCTCTTCGAGCACGGAAATCTGCTCATTGAACCTTGAGAGCGCGACGCGCAGCTGGGTGACCTGGCCATCGCGCAGGTCGTAGAGATCCAGCATGTCGCGGATCTCCGACAGGGAAAACCCGACCCGTTTTCCCATCAGCACGAGTTTCAGCCGGGCCCGGTCACGCCGGTTATAGACCCGGTTCATGCCGTCCCTTTTGGGATTCAACAAGCCCTTGTCTTCATAAAAGCGCAAGGTGCGCAAGGTGCAGTCAAATTCCTTGGCCAGATCGCCAATTGTGAACTGGGTCTTCTTGGTCCCGTCATCGGATGCGGAGACTACATCCGCCAGGTCGCTTTCATTGAGGATGGACAGCGCTTCGCTCATGGCTTTGCTTCTCGATCTTCCGCCGTTCTCCGGCGCCTTGTTTGTGGTGTTCAGTCTCAGGGCCGGCCCGCGCAGGTCTCAGGTCCGGTGTGTCCCGGACCTCCCGCTTCCGCTTGCGTGAGCCAGATGGCCGCTTGGGCCTGTTTAGCTTACGTTTGCGTAAAGGTCTAGAGGCGCGGGCAGCAAGTGCCGGAAGGGTTAATGGGGTCGGCAGTGATTCGGCGCCATTTGGAGATATGAACAGGCCAGAGCAGTTGAAACAGACCATGTTTCGCACTTAGCAATGCTGATTAACGCCCTGTTTACCCTAAGTCGACAAAGTCATAACGAACGCTGCGCCTCAACCGTTCTTTGTCGGAATATGGATGCAGCCCGCTAAATCAGCGGTCTGAATGACCGTCAGTCCAGGGTCTAGATATGCCGGCTTGGAAGAAAAACGAGGCAGGACGCCGCGGCCGTGATGCGTATGAAGGCGATGAGTTTTATGAACCGGCAGGCAGGGAACCGGCGCAAAACCGCATCGAACGTCTGACACGCACGGCGACAGCCCTTGGTCATGGCTATGACACAGGCCCGCGCCGGGGCCCGGACGAGGACCTGGATGCGGTGGCCGATGAGCTGGACAGATTGCTGTCGGAGCGGGGCGGAGCGGGGCAAGGCCGCGCGCAGGCGCGTACCCAAAGGCGTCCGGCACAGCACCGCTCGGCTCCCCCAGTGTCCGGCATGGAAGATGTTCTGGGCGCGCTGGACCGGCTCGACCAGCAGGTCGAGGGACTGGCAACTTCTGCAGCAATGGCGGAAGAAGACAACGCTCAGGCTCACCGTGCCCGCCCGCAATCCGGACGCTATGCCATGGACAGCCTGCGCGAGGGCCGACGTGGTGACCCCTATGACCAGCGCCTCATGGGCGGACACGGGACGCTGGATGCTGAAGAGGCCTATCGGCACGATCAAGAAGCAGCCCGTGACCGGTCTTCCCAGGTGTATCCGGAGGCATCCCTTCATATTTACAAGGATCTCGGCCGCCGTATCGATGCGCTGCGGGTGCCTCAGGAAAAAGCCCTCAATCAGGTGCGCGAAGAACTGGGGTCTCTGCGGGATGCGCTTGGTGGAATCTCTCGGGGCACCAGCGAGACGGTCGGCCGCCAGAATGCAGAGCTCAGGCGCCTTGCGGACATGGTGGAGCGGTTGCGGGCGGACAAGCGCAGCGACCAGTTTGCAACGGAGATCCGCAAGGAAGTTGCCGAGCTGAAGACCATGGTCGGACGCACCAATGTGGAAGGGGCTCTGCAGACCCTGGAGCATGGTTATGCGCATATCCTGCAGCGGCTGGACGAGCTGTCCCGGGCTTCCGTTGATCCCCGTGCCATGCGCGGTGTCACCGCACGTCTGAACGAAATTGAAGATGCCTTTGCCGCCTTGCCCCGCTCTGAGCACATGATGGTGCTGGAAGATCGGGTGGTGAGCATTGCTGAACGCCTGGAAGAGTTGCTGCAGCTCAAGGGCCAGGACGAGATTGAGCCGTTGCGCGCTGAACTGCGCGAAGTGCGCGGCTATGTGGAGCGGATCGACGTTCAGGGCCTTGTGGAAGGCATTGACGACCGCATGAAATTCGTCTCCAGCCGCCTGGACGATCTTGAAATTCTTGCGCGCGAGCAGCGCGGGCTGGATACCCGCCTGTCCGCAATGGAACAGCGCATGCCTGAGCCGGAGACCATTGCCCGGCTGCAGGGGCGCCTGGAAGACATTGCCGGCATGATGGCTGATGACCGTGCGTCCGCAGGCGCCACGGATCACCTGTCCCAGATGGATCAGCGTCTCGACGAGATTGTCGACCGGCTGGTGCGCATGGAACAGACCGCGCCGTTGCCCTCTGCCGAAACGGGGGCTTTCGAAGCCCTGGAAAAGCGCCTGGAGACGATTTCCGGCAAGATCGACAGCATCGAAAGGAAGGCCTCCCGGCCGGCGCCGGTGCTGGATGAGGCGGCCATCAAGGCCGCGGCCGGTCCGGAAAGCACGTTCTTGACCCAGTTGCAGGACAGGCTGAATGACCTGTCTGACCGGTTGGAGGCGCCAACGGACACGGTTACCTCGGCAGATCTTGAAAGACTGCGCACGGAAATCGGCTCGATGCGGGAAAGCGTTCATGCGCCAGTCTCGACCGCAGGGCTTGAACAGCGGATTTCAGATCTGGCCCAGCTGGTCTCGCAAGGCGGGGACGCGGGCGACGATGACCGGTTTGAGGAACTGGGCGCCAAGGTCTCCGAACTGGCAGCCCAACTGGAAAACAATGTTCCGGCCGCACCGGACCTGAACGGGGTCACGTCCTTCCTGGAACGCATCGAGCAGGGGCTTGAGCAGACCCGCAGTGATGTGAGCGAAGTGGCGCGCAAGGCAGCCTTCGACGCGGTAGCCCATGCTCCCAGGCCCAATTTCTCCCAGTATGATGATGCGATTTCTTCTCTCCAGGGAGATTTGAAACGGTTGTTGGATGCGGCAGAAGGCAGTGAGGAACGCACCCGCAACACATTTGACAGTGTTAAGTCGGTTCTCGGGTCCCTGACCGAGCGTCTAGACACGCTGGAGCGGGCCGATTTCAAACCACCCATGTCAGCCCCTGCCGAAGCGGCCCCGGTTGAAGCGGCGTCTTTCCTGGCTGCAGACCCGTTGCCGGCCTATACCCCGGCCAAGGCGCAGGTGGAAACTCGGCAGGAGCGCTCCGGTCAGCAGCTGGAGACCGGTCCTGGGCTGTCTGCCCAACGCTCCCGTGACCGCAAGGCCGACTTCATCGCTGCGGCCCGCCGGGCGGCCCAGGCGGCCTCGGCGGAAGCGGCGAAGCTTGAAGATGCCCATACACCGTCTGCAGAGGGTGCCGATGAAGAGCGCGGCAAGGCCCGGGTTGGCTGGCTGAGATCCGTGCTAAAGCGTGACAAGGCTGAGCCGGCCCCCGAAGAGGCGGCGTCCGGACCTGAATCTGACCTTACACAAGACGAGCTTTACCTTAGCCAGGAGCATATGGCCGGGAGCAGCTTTGGCGCAGAAGAGCCTGCGGTGCTGGCCGGGGACCGGCCAGCACCGGAACCGGCCCAGGCCGGTGGCAACCGGCGCCGTGCGATCCTGCTGGCAGCCGTGGCTGTCGTCCTCGCTCTGGGCACGTTGACAGCCTATAAATTTGTCTCCGGGCCGCCGGAAAACGGGGCAGACCTGGCTTCCGCGCCTCAGGAGGTTGCCCCTGTTGTTGCCCAGGCTCCCGCTGTTTCTGAGGCGCAGAGCAAAGATGTCGCAGCGGCTGCGGGCAAGAGCGCAGACCTTGAAAAGAGCACTGAAACAGCCCCGCCGGAAGCGGCGCCTGAGGTGGCTGCCAGCGGCGTCAAAGCGCCGGTTTCCGGAAAGACACTGGCTGACACAGGCAAGGCTTCGGCAGCTCCTGCCGCTGAGCCGGTCCAATCGGCTGCCGCCAATGCCTCTGCAACGCCAGAGCCGGATGTGGCTTTTGCACCACCAAGCGGGGCAGCGGGCCATTTTGGGGACAAGCCCGCGGCACAGACGGGAAGCTTCACACCGGCAAAACAGACCGCCACAGCTCCGGCAGCGGCTGCCACAGCTCCGGCTACTGCGGCTCCGGCTGCCTCCCAAGATGCTCTTGCGGGTCTGCCCCCGGCAGGCGTTGGCCCGATGGCGCTGCGCAGCGCGGCGGCCGAAGGCAATCCGGCTGCCGAATTCCTGGTCGGTGTGAAATACACCGAAGGCAAGGGCGTTCCGGCAGACCTGTCCAAAGCGGCGGTCTGGTATCAGAAAGCAGCCAACAAAGGTCTGCCGCCTGCCCAATACCGGCTTGCCAGCCTTTATGAAAAGGGCCGGGGGCTCGACAAGGACATTGCCAAAGCCAAGGCCTGGTACTCTCTGGCTGCTCAGGCAGGCAATGCCAAGGCCATGCACAATCTGGCCGTGCTTTATGCCGAAGGTGCCGGCGGCGATCCGGACTACGCCAAAGCGGCCATGTGGTTCGAGGCGGCTGCAAATTATGGCGTCAAGGACAGCCTGTTCAATCTCGGCATCTTGTACGCCGGGGGCATCGGGGTCGATAAGGATCTTGTGGCCAGCTACAAATGGTTCGCCATTGCTGCTGACAAGGGCGATCCGGAAGCGGCCAAGCGCCGGGATGACGTCGCCAACATGATGGATCAGGAAGGCCTTGCCAATGCCCGTCTGGCGGTGGAAAGCTTTACGTTGAAGACGCCAAGCCCGGCGGCCAACAAGGTGACGCTGGAAGAAGCCTGGACCGGTCAGACCGCATTGCCTGCCAAAAGCGCCTCGCTGACACCGGTTGACAACAGCGCAATGATTCGCGAAGCCCAGGACAAGCTCAATTATCTCG
This sequence comes from Roseibium sp. AWQ4_254, assembly GCF_056161025.1. Taxonomy (NCBI): domain Bacteria; kingdom Pseudomonadati; phylum Pseudomonadota; class Alphaproteobacteria; order Hyphomicrobiales; family Stappiaceae; genus Roseibium; species Roseibium sp. AWQ4_254. Next base: position 75,168 of record NZ_JBSWYH010000025.1, on the reverse strand, counting down.
GTTTTGACACAGGATCACCGGATGGCCAGATGGGGCCGCGCACCCGCAGCGCAATCCGCGCCTTCCAGCGCAGCATCGGCCTGCCGGAAACCGGTGACGTGGATGCCAAACTGCTGGACGAATTGAAGAGCCAGGCTATCTAAAGTTCCGGCAATGTGAAGAAAAATGTCCGCCAGACACAGAAGGCCCGGCCTGTCTGGTTGACACGCCGGGCAGCACGGGTTTTTAACCTGTTTGGCGTAAGTCTTGTAACAGTCCCGTCAGCAGTTTATCCGGCGTAACCCTGTGCAATTGTATCTTCCCATAGCCGAAATCCCGGTCAATATCTTCGTGATATTTGCCATGGGCGGCGCTGTGGGCTTCCTGTCCGGTCTGTTCGGCATTGGCGGCGGGTTCCTGCTGACACCGCTTCTGATCTTTTCCGGCATTCCCCCGGCGGTTTCGGTGGCGACCGTTACCACCCAGGTGGTTGCGTCTTCCGCATCGGCGGTCATGACCTATTGGCGCCGGAAGGCCATTGATTTCAAGCTGGCCACTATTCTTCTTGTTGGCGGTGTTCTGGGCTCGCTGATCGGCGTTGTCCTGTTTCAGGTGCTGGAATCCGTCGGCCAGCTCGATCTGGTGATTTCGCTCTCCTATGTCACGTTCCTGGGCGCCATTGGCGGCCTTATGCTGGTGGAATCGGTGCGCGCCATCCGGCGCCGCAAATCCGGCGCCCCACCTGCCGCCCGCAAACCCGGCCAGCACAACTGGATCCATGGCCTGCCGTTGAAAGTCCGTTTCCGCCAGTCGAAGCTCTATGTGAGCATCATTCCCGTTATCGGGCTGGGAGCGATCATCGGGTTTCTGGGCACGATCCTCGGCATTGGCGGAGGCTTCATGATGGTGCCTGCCCTGATTTATCTCCTCAGGGTTCCGACCAGCATTGTCATTGGAACCTCCCTGTTCCAGATCCTGTTCACCATGGCTGCTGCAACTATCTTCCACGCCATGGGCACCAAGACGGTCGACATTGTGCTGGCCATGACCTTGATGATCGGCGGCGTGATCGGGGCGCAATTCGGCGCCCGCATGGGACAGAACCTGCGCGGTGATCAGCTGCGCCTGCTGCTGGCTCTGCTGGTGCTTGCAGTCGGTCTGCGCTTCGCCGTGGATCTTCTGCTGGTGCCCGACGATCTTTATTCCATCGCCATTCGCAAGGGGGCCGGCGCATGATCCGTCTGGCTGCCCTTCTGGCATTTGCGGTGCCGTTTGCCGTGGCTTGTGCGGTTCCTGCCGGCGCCCAGGACGAGGAGCGCGCCGAGGATCTGGTGACTGCGCTCTCCTCCGATGTGGTTTCGATTCAGTCCAACTTCACCGGGACGGAAATCGTGGTCTTCGGGCAGGCCAGTGACATTGGCCGCTCGGCGAGCGAGCCGGAAGATTTCGAGCTGGCTATTGTTGTGGAAGGGCCGCCGCAGGACATCACCACCCGGCGCAAGGGGCGGTTCCTGGGGGTCTGGGTCAACCGGGAATCTGAACGGTTCCAGAATGTTCCGTCCTTCTATGCTGTTGCCAGCACGGATGATGTGCACAAGATTGGCAGCAGACGGGTGCTGGAGGAATATGGCATCGGGCTCAACCACATCAATCTGGCCGTATCCGGTGCCTCCAATGTGCAACTGTCGGACCGGGACGATTTCCGCAAGGCGTTCGTCCGTTTGCGACAGGAGACGGGGCTTTATTCGGAGCGCGACGCATCGATTGAGTTTCTGACGCGTACAATGTTCCGCACCACGATCCCGCTTCCGGCCAATATCCCGGTCGGGGACTACAAGGTCAAAAGCTTCCTGTTTCAAAAGGGCGAGATGGTCTCTCATACCGAGCAGACCCTGGCCGTGGCCAAGATCGGTTTTGAGCAGGTGACGTTTCAGCTCGCCCAGAACTTCCCGCTCATCTACGGGGTGGTTGCGGTGGTGCTGGCAATTTTCACCGGCTGGCTGGCCGGTCTGATCTTCAAAAAAGACTGACTCTACCCGTCTTCGGGCCGCATGTTTGCCCTTTGTGGCGTCTGCATCATATTCCGCTGGAGCCTGTGCGCCATCAAGCTATTCTGCCCTTACGATAGTTTTTGACATTGCGAGGGGTGGGCACATGACGGATGAGGATCTTTCCGGACAAAAGGCAGGTGGGGATGCAGACAAAGGTGGCTCGCTGGATGCCAGGGTGATCGATCTGGCCGTGCGCCTCGGGGTGCTGGGCCTGTTTGCCTATTTTTCCCTTCAGCTCGTCGCGCCTTTTTTCCTTTTTCTGCTTTGGGCCGTTGTGCTGACCGTAGCGCTTTACCCGGCTTTTGACTGGCTCGGCAAAAAGCTCGGTGGACGCAAAGGGCTGGCTGCAACGGCCATCACGCTCATCTGCGTGGCCATCATCATTGGGCCTGTCGCCGTTCTGGTCGTCAGCCTGGCGGAGACCTTGCAGGGCTGGTTTCAGGTCTTGGCCGGTGACGGGCTGGCCGGGGAGGGGCTGGCGCTGCCGCAGCTGCCGGAGAAAATCGCCGCCTTGCCTCTTGTGGGCGGGCGTATTGCCGAGCTGTGGGAGCTTGCCGGCCGCAGTCTGGAGCTTTTTGCCACCAAGGTTGGGCCGATGCTGGTTCCGGCAGGCAGCCGGGCTCTGTCCCTTCTGGCCTCGCTCAGCGGCAGTGTTCTGTTCTTTGTGGTGTCAATCGTGCTCGCAGGCTGTCTCTTTGTTCCGGGGCCGGGCCTTGCCAAGGGGGCCAAACGGTTTGCCGACCGGATCATCGCTCCGCGCGGGGCGGAATTCGTGGATCTGGCCGGGGCCACGATCCGCAACGTTTCGCGCGGGGTGATCGGGGTCGCGGTGATCCAGGGGCTGTTGACCGGCTTTGTGCTGATCGCATTTTCCGTGCCGCTGGCAGGGGCGCTCACCTTTGCCGCGCTGATCTTGTGCATTGTTCAGATCGGCCCGGCGCTGATCATCCTGCCGACAATTCTTTGGGCCTGGAGCGCCTGGGACATGATGCCCGCGCTGCTCTTCACCGTGCTCATGGTGCCCGTTATGCTGGTTGACAATGTTCTACGCCCGATCCTGATGTCCCGGGGACTGGATGTGCCCATGCTGATCATCCTGATCGGCGTCCTTGGCGGCACCCTTGCCCATGGACTTCTGGGCCTTTTTCTTGGCCCGGTCGTGCTCTCGGTCTTCTATGAACTGGTGATCGCCTGGGTGAAAGTGGGCGAAGAGGCGTGAGCATTCATCTGCCGGATTTCGCGCAGCCCGGTGTTTGTTCCCATACCCTAACCCTTTTCCAAAGGGGGAGGGGAAAGGGTGCATCCGGAAAGGCTAAGGGAATCCGGGTCCCCTTGGCAGTCCGGTCAAGTGCCAAAAGCTGATGTCCCGGACGCATTCACCTCTTCCTCAGGGAGAAGCCGAAGCGCAGCTTCGGGCAAGGGGCGGTTTTTTAAGGGCAGGCCACTTCCCTCAGTCCGCGACCACCCGGCTGGCCGTGAAGGGGTAAAGCCGGTCATTGCCGAGCATGAAGACGGAAAATTGCCGCTGCCGGAAAATCATGGTGTAGGCCCGGTCGGTGACATTGAGCCCGCCGGTCAGGGCGCCGAAGGCGGGCAGCACGAGCCGGGAGCCGTCGGTCACGAAACAGGCGCGGCGGATCGACCGGCCGAAGCGGCGGATACGGGCGGCTGGGTGCAGATGGCCGCAGATCTCTCCCGCTGTTGTTTCAAGGCCGATCTTCTCGATTGGCTCATGGCGGAATTTCAGCGGGCCGATGGCAATTTCATCCACGGTCTGACCGCACAGGCGCACCGGTGCCACCGGATCATGGTTGCCCGTTACCCACACCCATTCCCGGCCGAGCTGCAGCGTGGTCAGCATGGCCCGGTAGGGGGCAGGCAGCCGGTCGGAGCCATCGGCGTCATGAAAGCTGTCGCCAAGGCAGATAACACAGGCCGGATCAAAGGCGTCGATCACACCGGCGAGCTTTTCCAGCGTTGCCCCGGTGTCATAGGGCGGCAGCATCACGCCGCGGCGGGCATAGCTGGAACCTTTTTCCAGATGAAGATCGGCCACAACCAGGAGGGATTCGTCCGGCCACCACAGCACGCCGCTGTCATGCAGACCAACCAGCTGGCCGTTGATCTGAATGTCGTGACACACAGGCGCGGCTGCAAATTTGCGCAAGTGAGATGTCAGAACACTCATTCCATGGCCTCCAGAACCAGTTCTTCCGCTGCGTCTTCCAAAAGGGTGTCCATCGCCTCGCCATAAACCGGTTCCTTCCCTATTTCCAGAAGGATAGGCACGGCAAGCGGAGATACACGCGAGAGGGCAGTATGAGTGATTCGGCCCTCAATGCGCGCAAGAAGTTCTCCCAAACGCGAGATATCCAAAAGTCCTTCAGCCGCATCATTCCAGGTGGCCTTGAGCAGGATATGGTCCGGCTCATGGGTGCGCAGGACATCATAGATCAGGTCGGAGGAGACCGTGACCTGACGGCCGGTCTTTTCCTGGCCCGGATGGCGCCGCTCAATCAGTCCTGCAATCACCGCACAGGTGCGGAACGTGCGTTTCATGAGACTGGACTCGGCCAGCCAGGCCTCCAGATCGTCGCCGAGAATGTCCTGCTCAAACAGCGTTTCGGGAGGTATCTTGCCCGAAGAAAACAGCAGCGACAGGTCCCCCAGGCCCCAGATCGACAGGGCATAGTCATTGGCGACAAAACCCATGGGCCGGGCTCCCAGGCGTTCCAGCCGTTTGGTCAGCAGCATGCCGAGGGTCTGATGGGCAAGCCGACCCTCAAAGGGATAGCAGACCATGTAGTGCTTGTTGGCGCGGGGAAAAGTTTCCACCAGAAGACCATCGCGGGCGGGCAGAACGGATTTGTCCTTTTGGAGGGACAGCCAGTCCCGGACCTGGTCCGGCAGGTGCTGCCAGCTGGAAGGTGTTGCCAGCATGGCGCGCACGCCTTCAGCCAGATAGGTCGATAAGGGAAACTTGCCACCCATATAGGACGGGATCATCGGGCTGTCGGATTTGGCGCGGGAAACATAAGCTTCGTTCTCCCGGATTGCCTCGAACCGCAGCACTTCTCCACCAAACAGGAACGTGTCGCCCGGTGCCATCTGCTCGATGAAATATTCCTCGATCTCCCCCAGAACCCGGCCACCCCGGCCAACCGGCGCCCGGCGGCCTTCCGCCTTTGACCGGATCAGCCGGACCTTGAGCATCAGCGCTTCCACGATGGTGCCCACATTCAGCCGGTACTGCTGGGCGATCCTGGGATGGGCAATGCGCCAGAGCCCGTCCTTGCCCTCGCGCAGCTTGGCATATTGGTCGTAGCTCTTCAGCGCATAGCCACCGGTCGCGACAAAGTCGACAACCTTTGCAAAGGTCTCCCGGTCAAGCGCCCGGTAGATCTCGCAGGACCGCAGCTCCTCATAGAGGGCGCCCAGATCCAGGGCGCCGGCACAGGCAAGGCCCAGAACATGCTGGGCCAAAACGTCCAGAGCCCCGGTGCGCAAGGGCGGGGTGTCCTGATCGCCCCGCTGCGAGGCCGCAAGCGCAGCCTGGCATTCCAGAACCTCAAACCGGTTGGAGGGCACTAGCACGGCCTTGGACGGTTCATCCATCCGGTGGTTGGCGCGCCCGATCCGCTGGGCCAGGCGGCTGGCCCCCTTTGGCGCTCCGATATTGATCACAAGGTCAATGTCGCCCCAGTCGATGCCCATATCGAGGGAGGACGTGGCGACCACAGCCCGCAGGCTGCCTGCGGCCATTGCCGCTTCCACCTTGCGCCGCTGGCCCACATCCAACGAGCCATGATGCAGCGCGATGGGCAGAGTGTCCTCGTTGAGGCGCCAGAGTTCCTGAAACACCATTTCCGCCTGGCTTCGGGTGTTCACGAAAAGCAGGGAGACCTTGTGCTGTCGGATTTGCCTGTAAATGTCGCCAATCGCATAGCGGGAGGAGTGGCCGGACCAGGGCAGCCGTTCGTCGGAGGCCAGAATGGAAATATCGGGCTGGGCCCCGCCGGAGACCTCCACCAGATCAGACAGGGCGCGGGCCCCGGAGCTGGGCTGGCCGACCAGATAGGCCCGCAGATCGTCCGGTCTGGCGACGGTTGCCGACAGGCCAATCGTTTGCAGGCCTGGGGAAAGGCGGCGCAGCCGCGCCAGCCCGAGCGCCAGAAGGTCCCCCCGCTTGGAGGTTACCAGCGCATGCAGTTCGTCCAGAATGACTGTCTTCAGCGAGGCAAACAGGGCTTCGCTGGCCGGATCGGACAAAAGCAGGGCGATTTGTTCCGGTGTCGTTAGCAGAATGTCCGGCGGGGTCCGTTTCTGGCGCTGGCGTTTGTGCGCCGGAGTGTCGCCTGTGCGGGTTTCCAGACGGATGGGCAGGCCCATTTCCGCAACGGGGGCTTCCAGGTTGCGGGCAATGTCAACCGCAAGAGCCTTCAGGGGTGAGACATATAGCGTGTGCAGGCCGGACCCGGCTGCGCCCGGGGGGCGTTTGCCCCGCCGCTCCAGATCCACCAGGCTTGGCAGAAAGCCGGCAAGGGTCTTGCCGGCCCCGGTGGGGGCGATCAGCAAAGTGGAGCGGCCCTGGTCCCGCTTGGCAATCAGCTCCAGCTGGTGCGACCGTGGCGACCAGCCCCGTGAGGCAAACCAGGAGTGAAACCGATTGGGGAGCAGCGGAGCGTCCATGATGCCCTATCTATTAGGTCACACAGATTTAAAAGGCGAGGGGGCGGGTTGAAAATGTTCCCTTTCTGTTCAAAGTCTCACTTGAAGGGATTAGCCAAATTGGATGTCTCAAGGCTGACAGGCACAGGGCGGATGCTGAAGATCAAACGTGATAATCCGTGCCCCGTTCAGCGGGCATGACAGGACCGGAAACCATGCGCGACCCTCTGACGGTTACGCCGGAAGGCCTTTATGTGCCTCAGGCCAGGGCCTATATCGATCCGGTCTGCCCGGTGGACCGGGCGATTATCACCCATGGCCATGCTGATCATGCGCGGGCCGGGCATGGGGCGGTGCTGGCGACGCGGCAGACCCTTGAGATCATGGCGATCCGCTATGGGGACACGTTCTGCGGGACGGCGCAGACGCTGGCCTATGGTGAGACGCTGCGTCTCGGCGAGGCCGTTGTTTCGCTCCATCCCGCCGGGCATGTCCTGGGCTCGGCACAGGTGCTGCTGCAGGTTGGCGGCCAGCGGGCGGTGGTCTCCGGCGACTACAAGCGGCAGGCCGACCCGACCTGCGCGCCGTTTGAACTTGTGCCCTGCGATACCTTCGTCACGGAGGCCACCTTTGGCCTGCCGGTGTTCCGTCATCCGCCTGCCGCTCAGGAAATCGCAAAATTGCTGGCCTCGCTCGATCTCTTTCCGGACCAGACCCATCTTGTGGGCGCCTATGCGCTGGGCAAGGCCCAGCGGGTTCTCGCGGAGCTGCGGGCCGCAGGTTATGACAAGACGGTCTATGTGCATGGCGCGCTGGAAAAACTCACCGCCTATTACCAGAGCCAGGGGATTGCTCTGGGGCCGCTGGAACCGGTGGGCCGCAGGGGCAAAGAGCTGCAGGGGCAGATTGTTCTGTGTCCACCCGGCCAGCTGGCTGACCGCTGGTCGCGCCGGTTCGCCGACCCGGTGACCGCCATGGCCTCCGGCTGGATGCGGGTCAGGGCCCGGGCCCGCCAGCGCGGCGCGGAGCTGCCGCTGATCCTGTCAGACCACGCCGATTGGGACGGCCTGTGCCGGACGGTCCTGGAAACGGGGGCAGAGCAGATCTGGGTGACGCATGGAGCAGAAGAGGCGCTGGTCTACTGGTGCGAAAACAATGGACGAAAGGCCCGCCCGCTCAATATGATAGGCTATGATGACGGCGAGGATGTCCCATAATTGCCCTATTATTCAAGATCGCGGATCGTTCGCGGTTTTTAGAAAATAAGTTAGGGGGCATCAGACAGGTAGACTTCGGGGAGCGGCCCTGGCCGTATGTAAAATTTCAATATATAAAGAAATTACGCTAGGTAAATTTATGCTTTTGTTGCGTGCATTGTTATGATAATATAATTTTAGGTGGAATTTTCTGAAGAATTGAGTTTATTTTTGGGGGGTGGTTATGCGTACCTCTACTGCATTGGCATTGTTGATGTTTTTGTCTTCCTCTGCAGCTGCGTCAAACTTGACAGACTGGAGGCTGGGCGTTCAGTCGGAAACATACGAAGTTCTTGCTGCAAAAGTGGAACTCCGAGTGCGCTTGACGAAGGTTGCAGAAAATCTGTCAGACAATGGCCATTACGCGCAGGTTGCGCAATGGAATAACTGGAACAACCATTTCAACAATTGGCCGAACTGGCGCAACTGGTAATTCTGATGACGCTGCCAAGTTTGCTAATCTTGCAGCCGACGCCCTTTTGCAATCTGAATTGCACCTATTGCTATCTCCCGGATCGCGGCAATCGTGCCTCAATGAGCGACGACGTCCTCTTTAGCATTGCAAAGAACGTTTTGGCCCCAATACCGCAATCGCAGCGGCCCGTCATTGTATGGCATGCGGGCGAGCCGATGACACTTCGGCCTGGCTGGTATCAAAAGGCTTTCACGATCTTGCAGGAAAATAGCGGTGGCGAGCCTCTCAATCACGCGTTTCAGACGAACGGGATTGGGGTGTCGGAGCAATGGTTGAAGCTTTGGTCGGATTGGGACGTGAGCGTGGGCGTAAGCCTTGATGGTCCGGCGCAATTTCACGACCGGCGCAGAAAGACACGGCGTGGAGGCGGCAGTTTCGCGTTGACGATGAAAGGGATAGAGACCCTGAAATCTGCCGGATATCCCTTCCACGTCATAACGGTACTGACGGCGGACATACTGCCTTTTCCTGATCTTCTTGTTCGTTTTTATGATCAGCATGATTTGCGAAATATAGCCTTCAACGTCGAGGAGATCGAAGGGCAGGCTGCAGATAGCAGTTTCTTGTCCGATCGAGATTCTGTTGCAGCCTATAGCGGTTTTCTAAAACGTTTCTATGCGCTGGCAGACAGCTTGGAGGTCCCGGTCAAGGTGCGCGAGCTTGAGATGGTCCGTCAAACTGCCGTCAGCCCTGTGAAGGGGCACTCCAGGGGCTGTCAGAGCACGGCCCTTGGAATCGTTACGGTAGGGGTTGATGGCAGTCTGTCGACCTATTCTCCGGAATTGCTTGGCGTTTCAGACGCCTTCTACAACAATTTCGTCTTTGCGAATGTACGAAACGGCGGCATCGATCAAATCCTGGATAATCCCGTATTTCGGAAGCTCAAGTCGGAGGTCGACGCGGGTGTTCGTGCATGCGCATGCACATGCGGATATTTCGATGTCTGTGGTGGGGGCGCCCCAGGAAACAAATACTTTGAGCATGGCCGCCTGGATGGGACGGAAACACTGTTCTGCCAGCTGACCGTCAAGGCCAATCTTGATGCTGGATTGGCGCATTTGGAACAACGGTTGGGAATTGGTCTGTCAGAGCCTGTCACTTCAGGAGGATTGAGATGCGTGCCTGGCTCACTCGATTTTCTCCGAATTTGAAGCCTATGCCACCTGTTGCCTATGTGGTTGGGTGTGTTTTTCTTGGTCTGGTTGTGGTTCTTTGCGCATACATTGTTGGAAATCCGTATCTTGAGTGGAGGGGCAAACAGAGAACGGGTCCTGGGCAGCCTGGCATCCTATCTATTGAACCGCCGCAGATCTATACGCGAGAGCGTCTTGTAAATGACCGGTTCAGTCAGGCGAATTGGATAGGGAAATTGCTCGAAGAAACGAGCGAAACCGGCATTTTGCGTGATATTGGCCGTCCGACGCGTTTATCCGAGCAGGCAAGATATCGTGCGATCTCGGCTACTGGCACAGTTGGGGTCGGAGGCAACAGCAACACGGACCCAGCTCAGCCTGGGCCGGCGCGCGCGCCCGCAACAGGGCCTGCAGACGTTGAGACCCAGCCTGTGGCAAGCCTTCTGCAGAGGATCAAGGGAGTGGAAAAGATCAGGCTGAAACTGCGTACCGATCTGATGGACACTTTGCTTGATGATGGCCATGATTTGGAAGGCAATACGCTCTATAGGCTCAATTTTGATGCTGTGGTGATGCCGTTCAAGGAGCAGGCAACCTATCCTGGAACGGGTGTTTTCATTGTAGAATTGCAAGACGCGCATGGGGAGCTGGGCGCACAGATCAAGAAAGTGAAGGAGGAGTGCGCGCAGGCCGAAGCCAAAGCCAAAGCCGAAGCCAAAGCCAAAGCCGAAGCCAAAGCCAAAGCCAAAGCCGAAGCTGAAGCCAAAGCCAGAGCCAAAGCCAGAGCCAGAGCCAGAGCCGAAGCCGAAGACAAAGCCAAAGCCGAAGCCGAAGCCGAAGCCGAAGCTCAAGCGAAGCGTTGCCGCGAAAGACAAACAGATCTTGTGCAAAGATCTGCGGACGATGTTGAGCTTCTGCGCGCGTGGCAGCGCGAGATGCAGCGCTTTTTGACCACCGTTCTCACAAGCCGTGTCAAAATTTTTTCCATTGAAGGAAGGTTGACCAATCCAGTTGATCCTCGTGAAAATATCGCTTTTGACTGGTTTTTGAGGAAGGAGCTTCTGGACACTTTCTTCAAGGCGATTGAGTTGCATCCTGCAATTGGCTTTCTTTGTGAAAGACATGGGCTGAGTATTCAAAAAGGAGACTGTGCAAATAGAATTGCCGGAGACATCGGCCTGAATTGGACACGTGCAGATAAAGATCCTGATTTTGAAATATCGACGCCGCTGGAATATGCACTTGCAGCCGGATACCAGAAGAGCCTGGACCGAGCGCACTACATAAATTTGATCCATCATTGGGCAATCAAAAAGTTCCTGCAGAGTGAAATGCAAGCTGAGCAAAGGGGGCAAAGACTCAAGTATTATCTGGCAAGACTGCTCGGGAACGAGACCAACGGAAACAAGTCGCAGAACCGCGCGACAAACAAGTCTATGGTGGAAGGACAGCCGCCGCTTGAGATGCTCAAGGACCCCGATCGGAAGCGTGCCCTTGTTCGGTTGATTGTGGTCTGGCGCGCGATGGTTGTATTTTTAAGTGATCCGGAGTTTCAGTCAACCGCCCAAAGCGAGCTCCAAAAAAAGAAAACAAATAGAATTAGTTCATTGATTTCAGAGCTCGCGCTGATGCCAATCCTTCAAAACGCAGCTTCTGCCTTGTCTTCACTGGTAGAGACGCTGTCAGAAGATGAGGAGGCGAAGGTTCAAGACATAGAATTTGTAAAAAATTTGATAGTTTATTTGGAAGATTTTGATAAGAACCTGCCTGGTGAGGAAGATATTTTAGATCTTGATTCATACCTGAATGAAGAGTTTCAACGTCAAAAGTCTCATTTGGGTTTGTCTTTGTTTTCAAGAGACAAAATTACACAGGAATTTTACCTCCAACGGCTTGAGGGGGGCTTCGATCGATGCCGTTCCGAAATCAAAGAGCTTGAAATCAAAGAGACTGAAGAAAAAACAACCATTACATTCAATGAGAAAATCAATAGATTTTATAAATGTGCATTTTTAAAAGTAGAAGGCAGCCAGATGGCACATGATCTTCTTGCAAAATTTATTGAAAGGCGTGTCAAGGGAAAGATCCCAGGATATTCTTCATCAGATGAGAGCATAGCTGATTTTTTAAATGTCGATGTCGAGGCCTGCGGTATAACCGGGTGCCGCATCGCGGTGACTGCCAAGACATGCAGATATCTTGAGCGATTCAAGCGATATCAACGCCTCTCCGGTGATTTGAACATATATGATATTGAAAGGGCTTTTTTGCGGCATCCCATAATCAGAAAACTCGTGGGAGGGGCGCTGCTCCAGGATGATTGTGAAGGGCTATACTCAAAGGTCGATCGGCACGGCGAAAAGGATCCGCAGGCAAGCCTTTGTCTGCAGTTGACTGACCTGGTGCAGAGGACGTCTTCCAGCGCCGCAGAGATATTTGTTGCCTGCCGCCTCAGGCAGTGGATTGACCGGCAAAAAGCCGACGTCGCTGTTTATACTGTCAGTCCACGTGCAGGGGATGATGATGATCTTGAGTTGATTTCCTCTGCTCAAGGCTCAGCTCTTTCGGGACGCTTGAACACACTTCAAGGGCACCTTTCAGCGCAGAGCACTCAAGACAGCAAAGACACATCAATTGTTGTCGACCCGAATGTGATAGGGCTTAGCGACTTGCCAAATAACGGCAAGCTCGACACGGCCGCATTTGGATGGGCGGTACGTCCCAAAGACATTCCAAATGGTGGATATGAGCCAAGCCATCACAGGCTCGCAGCGGTAATAAGTGTGCCAAGCTGGTGGAAGAGGGTGAAGTTGAAGGTCAAGGCTTGTTGGATCGACCCGCGCGAAATTGTACGATCCAAGTCTGGTTATCAAAATGATTTTACAGCCTTTTGTCCAAGAAAAAATGACGAAGAATCTGAAAAGAAGAATGATATAGAAATAAAAATAAATTCAATTATTAGAAATAATGCCGATAAGCTACCGAAGGAAACAGTGCGTCACTGGACTTTTGACAGTTTGTTGCCACGTCATGCCGACGAAATCACTGCACGGTTCAATTTCGATTTTATCAAGTCACCGTATTTCTATCCGGAGTTTGATGAGGCCGTTGAAGTTAATCCATCTCTTCTCGCTTTGGAGGCCGGGCAGCCCGGAAAGCTGGTGCTTGCGGGCGAAAGGTTGTGGCGAGCAACCGTTGTGACCGTCGGGGGAGAGCCTGCGGACCGGATCGAAGTGCTACCGGATATGAAAGGCGTTATAGCGTATTTTGATTGTGTCATGCCGCCAAAAGGTAAGAAGCACTTGTTTGAACATCATCAAGGTGCGGATAATAAGTCTGACAAAAGAAAGGCGCCAGGGGAGCAGAAACAATTTGTCCCCTTTGTCATACAGATGGGCAGTGGAGGTGGAAAACAGGAGGAAGCAAAAGTTTCCTCCGATCAGGAAGGATCAACACATAAGGTGCCGAGAGCCGTGACCGAACCCCTTTTCGTCTGGACATCTGAAGGCAGAACACGGACGCTAGAAGTTCAAGTCTATCCCTTTATCGAGCGTGTTCCAGGGGAAGGTCCTTGCTGGTTGCACTAGGGGAGCCTCAAAGAAATTTGGCAATGAGAATAGAGATTTGTTGAATTTAAAAAAACTCGTATTGGCGCAATAGGGCCTCTGAGGAATATATGCCAAATTTGGAGCCGGACATATTTTCGTTTTGATTCTTGCCCAAAGTAAAAACTTGTTTCTTTTTTGGAACCTGTGTCCTGTCTGGTCGTCAGCATTCCAAGAAAAGGAAACAATGGACGAAAGACCCGTTCGTTCAATATGATAGGCCATGACAACGGAGAGGATGGCGGCGGTGTGCTGACAGCTGAAGCTGAGGCAGATTGTGCTGCGGGCTTTCATCCTGCAAGGAGGCAGTCATGGCGGGTGACGGTGATTTTGAACGGGCCGGAAATGGCCATGCCAACGGGGCAGGCGCTGGTGCAAACGGGGATGCGGAAGAGGCGATTGCGCAGCTCTTTGACGACTATCAGGCCGGTTTCAACGACTATGACATCGAGCGCATTTGCGATTGCTTCGCGCTGCCTGCGGTGATTTGGCAGCATGAAAAGGGCCATGTCTTTGCCGACGACGAGGAGCTGATCGAAAACATTGAAGCGCTGCTGAAAGCGCTGGAAAAGGAAGGGGTGGCCCATTCCGATTTCCAGGTGGTCTCAAGCCATGTCAGCGGTTCCGCCGCGCTGGTGACGCTCGAATGGTCCCAGGAAGATGCGGATGGCGAGGCGGTGTTTGAATTCACCTGCCATTATCAGCTGGTACAGGACGGCGCCGACTGGATGATTGCCTGCGTGATCAATGAGTAGCCGGTAGGTCGGATGCAACAATTGGAAAAGCCGGTTGCCTGGGGCAACCGGCTTTGTCTTATTTGGATTTCGAGGCCTTGCGTTCGGCGCGTGAGGGTTTGTTTTTCTTTGCGGCCTTCTTTTTCGGTTTCGCCGGTTTGGCGCCGTGCCGGGCCTTGGGCGCGCGCCCCGTCTCGTCGCCGTCGGCCGACGTGGCCCTGGGCTTGCGGGGCGGCTTGCCGCCATCCTCGGACCCGCCGGACAGAGCTTTCATGTCCAAAGGCTCATAAGCGGGATGATGAGACGCCTCCTCATTCTCGAACCGGCGGCGTTTGCGCGGCTTGCTGGTGTCCGCATCACGGCGCGGGCCGCGCTTGGGCCGGTCCGGCCGCAGCGTGTCTTCCCGGCCCATGCTCTCATAGTCGGGCGCATCGCCGCCGCGCGGGCGCCGTCTCTGGGATGGGCCGCGGTCTTTGCGGAAACCGTCTTCCTTGGGCGGGGCGGGTATCTTGCCGCCTCTGGCATCCAGAAGGGTGATGTCCACATTGTCCTCGCCGGTGCCGTCCCGCTTGACGACATCGGCAAAGCGCTCGCCGTGGCTGCCGGCAATTTCGAAATAGAGCTGGTTCTGGAAAATCTTGATCGCGCCGACTTCCTTTTTCGTCACATGGCCTGCACGGCAGATCATCGGCAGGATCCAGCGCGGCTCGGCGCGCTGGCGGTGGCCAAGTGAGAGCGAGAACCAGACACCGTCTTCAAACTTGCCGGTGATTTCCGCGTTACGGCCGCCTTTTGCTCCGGCATCGCGGCCTTTCAGGAAGCTGTCATTGAGTTCGGAAATCTCTTCCGGTGCGGGCATGCGTGACTGGCGCAGCTTCACAAAGGCTGCGGCCAGCTGTTCCGGGCTGTGCAGGGCCAGAAGCTCCAGGGCCAGCGCCCGGTCTTCTTCTTCCAGCTCAACGGACAGGGCTGGGTCGGCCAGCAACCGTTCCTTGTCCTTCGCGCGGATCGCCTCTGCGGTCGGGGCGCCAGTCCAAGTGGCCTTGATACCGGCAAAATGCAGCACCCGCTCTGCCTGGCGGCGGCGCGGGAAGGGCACCATGAGCACACAAGTGCCCTTGCGCCCGGCCCGGCCGGTGCGGCCAGAGCGGTGCAAAAGAGCGGCCTTGCCGGTCGGCAGATCCGCATGGATGACCAGATCCAGATTGGGCAAGTCAATCCCCCGGGCGGCGACATCGGTTGCAACACAAACCCGGGCGCGGCCGTCTTTCATGGCGGCCAGCGCGCTTGAGCGCTGTTCCTGGCTCAGTTCCCCGGACAGGGACACGATGGAAAAGCCCCGGTTGGCCAGACGCGAGGTCAGGCGGCTGACCGCCTCGCGGGTCGAGCAGAACACGATCGCCTTTTCCGCCTCATGCAGGCGCAGCACATTGATGATCGCGTTTTCCCGTTCGTTCGGGGCAACTGGATGGGCGACATAATCAATATCGCCATGTTGTTCGCGGGCATTGATGGTGGAAAGACGCACAGCATCTTTCTGAAACCGCTTGGCGAGTTCGGCAATCGGCCGGGGCACCGTCGCGGAGAACATCAAGGTGCGCCGCTGCTGGGGCGCTGCGTCCAGAATGAATTCCAGATCCTCGCGGAATCCCATGTCGAGCATTTCGTCGGCTTCATCCAGAACAACGGCTTTCAGGTCCGACAGGTCGAGGGCGCCGCGCTCGATATGGTCGCGCAACCGGCCGGGGGTGCCGACAACAATATGTGCGCCGCGCTCCAGCTGCCGGCGCTCCGTGCGCGGATCCATGCCGCCGACGCAGGAGGCGGTGACGGCTCCGGCCTCTTCATAGAGCCAGGTGAGCTCTTCCTTGACCTGCAGGGCCAGTTCCCGTGTGGGCGCGATGGCAAGCGCGACCGGGGCTCCGGCGCGGCCGAGCGTGTCCTTTTCCCCAAGCAGGGTGGAGGCGAGGGCGAGGCCGAAGGCCACGGTCTTGCCGGAGCCGGTCTGGGCGGAAACAAGCAGGTCCGCATCGGCGGGGGCTTCGTTCAGTACGGATTCCTGAACAGGGGTGAGGCTGTCATAGCCCCGCTTCGCCAGCGCGGCCGACAGGGCCGGGGCGAGAGACGTCAAATCAGTCATAGAGATCTTTCAACTGCTCCGGATCATCTGCATGCCAATCAGCAGTCTACCGGATCGGCCCGGATTTGACCGGGCGAATATCAGCGCGGCTTATACAGACAAATGCCAGCGGCGTCCACACCTTCCAAAATATCCAAAAAACGAAGGATTGAAAGGAGTGGCAATGCGTTTTTTGGATACTTGGATAACAGTATTCGCAAAAACACCATAGGTATATTTATTTTTTGTACTCGCGCTATGGTTTAATGAGTTTGTTAACTTGCCTTTGCGTTATTTGAAGCGGTTGTAGCGAGGGGAGTATTCGATGTTGAAATCGATACGCATGCAGATTGCTCTTTTGGCAATCGTGCCGCTGCTGGCCTATGGGGTGGCCAGCCTGATTGCCCTGAATGAGGCTTATACGGAGAACAGCAAAGCTGCTGAAATCTATCCGATCGCGCTGGTGGCGGAAAAATCCGAAGCTGTCATTCACGAAATGCAAAAAGAGCGGGGCCGCACCGCCGTTCTGCTGGCCTCCGGTCATGCGGACAAGCCGAGGGGGCTTCTGGACAAACAGCGCTTGGCAACGGATAGGGCTCTTGCAGATCTGAACAAAACCGTTGCCGCATTTGATGTCAGCAACAAGAAACTGCTGAAGCGGGTGCAGACCACGGCTGCCGGGCTGGACGAGATCAGGGCCCACCGGGGCGGGATCGACGGGAAGACCCTGGACGGCAAGGCGAACCTGGCATTCTACTCCGGCAAGATCCGCAAGTTGATCTCTATTGTTCAGGCGGCCCAGAATGCCAGCGCGGACCCGGTCTATGCGGACAAGATCACGCCGTTCCTGCTGCTCACGGAAGCTGTGGAAGCAGGCGGCTTGGAACGGGCTATTGGCGGGCAGCTGTTCGCGATTGTCGCCAAGACCGGAGAGGTGCCCAATAACCGTTACTTGGCCTATTTTGACCGCCTGTCTGTTGAGACGGCATTCTTGAACAATTTCAAGATGGTAGCCGCGCCCGAAGAGCTGGACAACTTCAATGCGGTTGTGTCTGGCCCCGCCGTGGATCAGGTCATGGAATGGCGAAAAGTACTGCGCACGCTGCCTGAAACCAAGGATGGCCAGGGCATTGACGGGTCGGTCTGGTTCGGAAAGGCAACGGAGCGGCTCAACCTGATCCGGCAGGCCTCGATCGGCATGTTGAAGGTGGCTGAAGCCCGGGCCCAGGAAATTGCGGCTTCGGCACAGTCTCATTTTAACTATGTGATCGCAGAAACCCTCGGTGTCGTTGTGCTGACATTGATCGTCTGCATCTGGCAGATGCGCAGCGTCAACGGGCTTTTGGCGAAGCTGACCGAAAGCCTGGTGCGTGTGTCCTGCGGCGATGTCGACTTCACCATACCCCATGCGGACCGGGGCGACGCCATCGGCGATTTGGCGCGGGCGGGCGGCATCTTTCAGGACAATGCCCGTGTGCGGCAGCAGCTTGAAGAAGAAGCGGCCAAGGAGCGGGACCGGGAGCGCATGCGGCAGAACCACGTGGAAGGCCTGATCAACCGCTTTCGCGGTCTGATGGAAAATGTAACGGCGGATGTGCACGAAAAAACCGGTGTCATGACCGAGATTGCCGCGCGCGTCCGTTCCATTTCCCAAGAGGCATCCGGCGCGGCGGCACAGGCGCGGGATGCTTCTGCGTCCTCCTCGGACAATGTCCAAACCGTGGCTGCGGCCGCAGAGGAAATGTCTGCCGCGATCCATGAAATCATGAACCAGTCCGAACGGGCCAGCGGTGTGATCGGGACTGCTACGGGCGTTGCCCAGAAAACGGACGATAGCGTCTCAAGTCTTGCGGCGGCCGTTGAAAAGATCGGCACGGTGGTGGAAATGATCCGTGCCATTGCGGAACAGACGAACCTGCTTGCGCTGAATGCGACGATCGAGGCGGCCCGTGCAGGGGAGGCCGGCAAAGGTTTTGCGGTTGTTGCCGCAGAGGTCAAGGAACTGTCGACCCAGACCGCCAAGGCCACGGAGGAAATTTCCAGTCAGATCTCGGCGGTTCAGGGTCTCACCAACGACGCTGTGGCGTCGATCCGCGAGATTTCCGGATCCATCGAGATGATCACCGAAGTCACAGGGGCGATCACCACCGCGGTGGGCGAGCAAAGCATTGCCACGCAGGAGATCTCCCAGAGCATCACCATGGCCTCAACGGAAACCGGCAACGCGGTGGCCAGTGCAGAAACGGTGGACCGTGCCATTCAGGCAACTGCCGGAGAAGCGGAAACGGTCGACACCGTGTCCAGCGAAGTCAAGAAGGTCGCCGAGGAGATGGCCAAGGGCATTGCCGGGTTCCTGGAAGAAATGGCCCACGATGTTCGGGAACGCCGCCAGGCGAGCCGGAAACAGGAAATGGGCCAGAGTGTTTCATTCACCCTTGCCAATGGCCAGGAGGTTTCCGCGCAGCTGCTCAACAGTTCAGAGGGCGGCATCGCCGTTGCTGCCTTCAGCGGAGCAACTGTCGGAGCAAGGGTGACCTTTGAGGACCATGACGGCAACCGGTCCCCCATGGAAATAAAATGGGTGCAAGACGGAACAGTTGGTCTGCAATTTTCCGCTGACACCAGACAGCAGCGTGCAGCAGCCTGACGGAAACGCGCCTTGAGGCCGTTCGGTTGACGCACACCTTGCCGGGAAAGACTTGCCCCACATGTCTTTCCCGGCTTTTCTTCTTGAATGCATGCTTTTGCCACCCTTCTTGACCGGTTGTCTCTGGAACCCCGCCGCCTCGGCAAGGAGGCGCTGCTGGTCCGGTACTTTCAGACGGTCCCGGATCCGGACAGAGGCTACGCCCTGGCAGCGCTGACCGGCAGTCTCAGCTTCCGCAATGCCAAACCTGCCGTGCTCCGGGCCCTGGCCGCCGAGCGCATGGATGAGCATCTTTTTGCGCTGTCCTATGACTTTGTAGGTGATCTCTCCGAAACGATCGCGCTGCTATGGCCCGCTCCCAACGCAGGTCCCGGCGCAGACAACGCAGCAGTCTCTCCGGCTTTGGCAGATGTTGTGACAACCCTGTCCGGCGCTGGAAAAGCCGATGTTCCGATGCAGCTGAGCGTGTGGCTGGACCAGCTCGATGAGACCGGGCGCTGGGCTTTGCTGAAGCTTGTTACCGGGGGCTTGCGGGTCGGGGTGTCCGCTCGTCTTGCCAAGGCGGCCGTTGCCCGGCTGGGCGCGCTGGAGCTTGCGGAGATCGAAGAAGTCTGGCACGGGCTCACGCCGCCTTATGACGCGCTTTTCGCCTGGGCTGACGGCCGGAGCGGGCGGCCCGTCAATCTGGATCCGGCTCCGTTCCGCCCTGTCATGCTGGCGCATCCCCTGGATGAGGAAAGGGATATTGAGCTGCTGGCCGCTGAAGACTTTGCTGTGGAATGGAAATGGGACGGCATCAGGATTCAGGCCGCAGCGGGAAAATCTCCGGAAGGGGATGAGGTCCGGCGGCTCTACAGCCGCACGGGCGAGGATATTTCAAAGGCGTTTCCGGATATTCTGGAGGTCCTGGATTTCGACGCATGCCTTGATGGTGAGTTGCTTGTTGTCAAAGGGGGGCAGGTGCGGCCCTTTGCCGATTTGCAAAAGAGGCTGAACCGGAAAACCGCCGGTGCGAAGTTGCTCAAGGACTATCCGGCAGCAATCAAGGCCTATGATCTGTTGTCTCTGAAGGGAGAAGACCTCAGAAACCTGACCTTTGAGGCGCGGCGCGCCAGGCTGGAAGACTTTGTTGCGGAGATCGGGCAGGAGCGGCTCAGCCTGTCTCCCAGGGTTGCGGTGTCAAGCTGGGCGGAGATGGCACATGCGCGCGCAAACCCGCAGGCCTTTCTGGACGAAAAGGAGGCCGGGGCGGTGGAAGGGCTCATGCTGAAGCACAGGACATCCGCCTATGTCAGCGGCCGTCCAAAGGGGTTTTGGTTCAAGTGGAAACGGGATCCCTATTTGATTGATGCCGTCCTGATGTATGCCCAAAGGGGGCATGGCAAACGGTCTTCCTTTTATTCCGATTACACATTCGGGGTCTGGCGCAGTCGGCCAGAGGAGGCGGGTCCGCACGGGGACGTGCAAAAGTTGGATGAGCTTGTGCCGGTTGGAAAAGCCTATTTTGGCTTTACCGATGAGGAACTGCGGGAGATCGACCGGTTTGTGCGCACCAACACCATCAACCGGTTTGGACCCGTAAGGGAGGTTGAGCACGGCAGGGAGGCCGGGCTTGTGCTGGAAGTCGCCTTCGAAGGGCTGAACCGCTCTCGTCGTCACAAGTCGGGCCTGGCGATGCGCTTTCCCCGGATCTCCCGTCTGCGCTGGGACAAGCCCCCGGCAGAAGCCGACCGGCTCGAGACACTGGAAAGCCTGTTGCCAGAAGACGGGAAGGGGCAGTGAGCTTTCCCCGGAAGGTCTGATCAAAAAACGGATTGGCCGTGCTTTGGCCATGGAAATGTGCCACAGATTTTGTCATCAGGGATTGGGACGGGCCGAAGGGCCCGTCAGCAGAGGCCGGAGAAAGGCCCGGAGACAGGTAATGACCGCGCGCAGCACGATTTTAAGGGCCCCCTTCGGCATCCTGGCAGCCTTTTGGGTGGTGTCCACAGGCCCGGTTTGGGCCGAGAGCTCCATTTCAGCCGGTGAGGCTGAGGCGGTGACGGAAGGGCAGCCTGGCCGCTATTCTCTTGTGAAGTCCGATGGCGATGTGCTCCGCATTGACCGGCAAAATGGCACTGTGTCCGTCTGCCGGGAAAAGTCGGGGGCTTGGCGCTGCGCTCCGGTGCCTCTGGCCGAAGACGCCTATCAGGCCGAAATCAGCGAGCTTGCGGCGGAAGTGGACCGTTTGACGGCGCGCCTTGAGACGCTGGACCCGGACGACGGTGCCGCTGAGCCCGGTGACGCTGGCAAGGCTCTGGGGGATGCCGAAACAACGGAAGGGCAGGGCAGCGGTGAACGCAGGGAGCACGGTAAGGGCAAGAGCGTGGAGGATGAGGAGCTGGAGCAGGTCCTCTCTTTCACGGAAAGCGCCATGCGCCGGTTTTTCGGAATGGTGCGCGATCTTCAGAAAGACTTTGAAGACAATAACTGACGCAAGCTGGACGAGTTCAAGGCCGCTTGCGCCAGCGGGATCTTTCTGATCCGCCTTTCAGGCGCTGACTGCAGGAGATGGATCCAAGAGCGTGCCGCGCCCATGCGGACGCAGACTGCTTTGTCTTTTGCGTTGAAATCTCTGATTCCAGGCTGCGAAAGACAATCCGGTCAAATGCAATCCGCCCTAGTCAATAAGCATCTTTGAGATGCTGCTATGGGCCTCTTCCGGCAGAGGAACGGCCTTGCGGGAGGCAAGATCCATGGTCATGGCGACCACATCCAGGGTGGCGGCCAGGCGCGCTGTCCTGCTTTCAAAAAGATGATGGCGCATCGTGAAAATGTTCGCGCCAACACTTGTAAAACCGGTGGCCACCACGACTGTATCGCCGGATTTGAGCGGCGTTGCCCAGGTCAGCTTCATCTCTGCCGCAACCCGGCCGTAGCCATTTTCCTGAAGATAGGAATGGTTCATGGGGGTGCGCTGCCACACATGGGCGACCCCGTCTGTGCAGCTGGACAGCGCATAAAGATCATCCGCCTTGCCATCCGGCCCGAGATCCCGGGGCAGCACAGTGCCCTTGAAGCAGACTTCCGCGCCCTGGGAAAGCAAGCCTTGTAAGGCGGCTTTCTGCCCGGCCGGCCCGGACTTGATACCACGCGGAGCCGCTTCGGCAATCATGGGGGTCTGGAATTGCTTGAACCGCTGACGCAGCGATTTGGCTGAGTTCGGGTTCGGCTCATAGCCGTCAAGAGCGGTGGCAGCCAGGACGCCTGTGCTGCCGTCCCGCATTTCATGGACGACGGTCAGCATATGCGGTCCGTCAAAAGCGATGCTGGAATGTACTGTTATGAGATCTCCGGTCCGCAATTCCTTGTGATAGCGCACATGCCGGACCCGGCGCGCGCCCACCAGCGTTTCACTCAGGCCGCACATCAGCCGGAACTGACGGTCGGCTTCCTCGAAGCGGCTGAAATAGAACTGGACGTTCAGGTGATCGTTCTCATCACATTCCCAGCGATTTACAAATGAATAAAGAGTATCATGAATGGACATTGTTAAATTCATCTTCTCAGTGATTTATTTATAGATTGAGAGGTCACCTAAGTTCATTAGTCGCGCCCTTTTGAGGCATTATCAATGAGAAATGTAGTCTGTGGAAAAAATATTTCTAAAAGTGCAAATGATACCTACTAAAATGAATAAGCTACTGCGTAAGTCTTGAATTAAACTTTTGGTTGCGATCTTAGGTGTCGAGAAGCCGGGTTTTTATATTAAAACTCAAAAAATCGATTGGTGTAAAAAGTTTCGCTAGGGAAAGAGGGGCTGGTTTGCGCTTTGGCGTCCGGCGCTTAGCCATCTGTCCGCAAAGCATAGTTTGACTTGCGCGCGCACCATGATGCAAACATACTTAGAGCTAGGCCGCTTTCGAAAGGGAGGCAGAAACGGACCTGGAAGCGCAGAAAAAATCAGCGCTCGGTCCCGGCTGACCGTTCAAGCGGGAGAAAGACCGTTGAGGGAGGAAAAACAACGTGTCGTCGACCTCGTATCGATTTATCATCGCAGATGACCATCCCCTGTTCCGGGGCGCACTGCGCCAGACGTTGGAGAGCCAATACCCGGAAGCATCCATCGAGGAGGCGGGAGCCCTTGAGGATGTGACTTCCCGGCTGGAGCAGGATGGGGAAGCGGATCTGATCCTGCTGGACCTGACCATGCCGGGAATGCGCGGGTTTTCCGGGCTCATGTATCTGCGCGCGCAATTTGCCGGTGTGCCGGTTGTGGTGGTCTCGGCAAATGAAGACCCGCAGGCGATCCGCCGGGCTGTTGAGTTCGGCGCCTCCGGTTTCATCCCCAAGTCTCATGGCATTGATGTCATCCGCGAGGCCATTTCCGAAGTCATGGCGGGCAACATGTGGACGCCGCCGGACATCGACCTGTCCTCTGAAGAGGGCGGGGATGATCTGGTCCACCGGCTGGCAACCCTGACACCGCAGCAGGTCCGGGTTCTGATGATGCTTTCGGAAGGGCTCTTGAACAAACAGATCGCTTATGAGCTGTCGGTCTCTGAAGCGACCGTAAAAGCGCATGTGTCGGCGATCCTGCAAAAGCTCGGTGTGGAAAGCCGGACCCAGGCTGTGATCGCCGCTTCCAAGATTGAAGCCGGGCAGTGGCAAGCCGGTACGGAAGCACGCCAGGCCGCGGGTGCCTGAGACCAACGTCAATAGATAGAAACCCATCTGATGGCGCTGGTCCGGATTGGCCGGCAAGGCGCGTTGCGCAGGACGGCCTTTATGGCCGTTCAAGCGGCGCAACTCAGTCCGGCGGGCCGGAGCAGGCCACCGAGGCCGTGTTTGAGGACTGTTCAGCTGCGTCCCAGGTTTTGAACGATAAACCATATCGCCCTGCAACCTGCTCCTTGACGAACAGTCCCCAAACACGGTCAGATCGGTTCCTATCTATTGAGCTTGGTATGAGACCCGCCCCGCAGAGAGAAAGAAATATACGAGAGGCAGCTCAGCCCAACGGAAAAGACTGCGGGCAGTCTTTTCCGTCAAACCCCTTTGTGCATCCTGGCCAAGATTTATTTTCAAGCTGGAAGAGCAGGATAATCTTTAGGGTCTCAGCCAAATCTTCCGTAAAGGGAAAAATTAACCCTGACGGCCATTTGATCAAATTTTCCTAACACTTTCGAACAATGTGGCAGCAGATCCTGGACCTCTTTACCTCAAGTTCAGGGAATACCCGTAGATGTGCGGGCAAAGAGCTGTGGCACGTGCTGCAGCGGCACAGACCCGATGCGGAGACACAATGCGGCCCGGCGCCAACTGGAACCTGATCCTGAGAACGATTGTCTTGGCGTTGCTGTCTCCGGGAACCACCTTCAAACCGGCGGCGGAGGACGCCATGGGCGGGTCCTGTAACCGACCCGAGCGCTCGCTTCTGCTGGCCTTTGGGCATCCGGTGGTGGATCAATATCTGGCCTGCAAGGTGCGGGCGGCGCAAATTTCCTCCATTGCCCGGCTCACGCCGCTGACGGTTATGGCAAATACGGTCAACGTCATCGTTGTGGCCCCGGTACTGGGCCTCGCTCTGCCCTCCTCCTATGTTGGAATTTGGGGATGTGCGGTGCTGGGGCTCATGGCCATCACGGCGATCAAGTGGTTCCTGACCAAACAGGCCAAGGTCGAATTGGCCTCCCAGCGGGCGATCTCGGCAGCTGTGCGGCATGCCACCTTGTTGAGTGCCCTGTGGGCGGTGGTGCCCATTGCCGCCTTCGCCCATGGTGATCTCAACGGTATCTGGATCGCATCCTGTGTGACAACGGCGATGATCTGCGGGGGCGGGTTTGCGCTGGCAACCGTGCCCCAGGCGGCGTTCCGATGGGTCGGCATCTTGTTTTCCGCATCGATTGTGGCGCTGATTGTCGGCGAGGGGCCGATGATGTGGCCGCTTCTGTTCCTGCTGACCAGCTATACCTTTATCGTGATCGGCAGCACCACGGCGGCAGGCTGGTTGTTCGCGTCTCACTTTCTGGCCGAAGCGGAACTGGAGCAGCGCGGCGAGCTGATTGCCCTTCTTCTGAACGAGTTTGAGGAAAAGTCGAGCGACTGGATCTGGGAAACGGATGAGGCTGGCAACTTCCGAAATGTGTCGGAGCGGTTCCTGAGCGCCAGCGGCCGGAGCAAACCGGAGCTGGAGTCCATGCGCATGGTGGATCTGGCCCATTCGCTTGACACAAAAGAAGCGCGCGCGGCCGTTCAGCAGCTGGAAAAAGCGGTGGGGCTGCAAAAGTCGTTCCGCGACATTGCCATCGGGCTGCAGGCGAAGGGGAAAGAGCATTGGTGGTCCCTGGCTGCCAGGCCGGTTTATGATGATAATGGCTCTTTTGCCGGCTACCGGGGTGTTGCGTCGGATGTAACCGAAGCCCATCAGGCCAGTGCCCTGGTCTCGCATCTTGCCGAACATGACAGCCTGACCGGGATCGGCAACCGGAGCTGGTTCCTGAAACAGGCTGAAAAGCTGCTGAAAGACCAGAAGCGGACGGGTCAGAAAGCACTGACGCTGTTTCTGATCGATCTGGACAACTTCAAAGTGGTGAACGACACCAGCGGCCATCCGGCAGGCGACGAACTGCTGCAGCAAGTAGCAGCGCGCTTTACGGAAATCAGTGAGGGCCGGACGGTTCTTGCCCGCTTTGGCGGGGACGAATTTGCCGCGCTCGGCCATTTTGTCAGCGATCAGGCCGCCGGTGTCTTTGCCGAAGAGCTGGTCAATGTCACCCGGAAACCGTTCCGGATCGGCCGGCGGGACTTCGCCATCGGCGCCACAATCGGCTTCATCCGTCTGCGGGACGATGGCGACACGGTTGATGACCTGATGCGCAAGGCTGACATTGCTCTCTACAAGGCCAAGGAAAGCGGCCGGGGCCGGGCGCTGGCCTTTGAAACCGACATGGAGCGGGAAGTGCGCGAGCGCCGGGAACTGGAAGCGGATCTCCGGGAGGCCTTCGAATATGGCAAGCTCAGCGTCGAGTTTCAGCCCATCGTCAACGCCAAAACCGGACGGGTCGTCTCAAGCGAGGTTCTGATCCGCTGGTACCATCCGACCCGGGGGGAGGTTGGTCCCGATACATTCATTCCGATTGCCGAACATGCCGGATTGATCCTGCCGCTCGGCAACTGGGTGCTGAAAAAGGCCTGTACAGCTGCAGCCCAATGCCCGGAACTGGACAGCGTGGCGGTGAACCTGTCAACCGTTCAGTTCATGGACCCGAACCTTGTGTCCCATGTCTCGGCCGTGCTGGAGGAGACTGGCTTTCCGCCGGAGCGCCTGGTTCTGGAAGTGACGGAATCCGTCTTTTTGCGTGATCTGGGCGCCGCGGAGGACAAGCTTAAAAAGCTGCGCGATCTCGGGATCAAGATTTCCCTGGACGATTTCGGCACCGGCTATTCCTCGCTGTCCTATCTGCGCCGCTACAAGTTCGACAAGATCAAGATCGACAAGTCCTTTGTGGACGAGATCGGCGAGCGCAGTGATGGTCTTGCGATCATCTCGGCCGTGATTGCCCTGGCCCATAATCTGGGCATTGAGGTGACGGCGGAAGGGGTGGAACGCCAATTCCAGGTAGAAGCGCTGCGGTCTTTGGGCTGCGACACGCTGCAGGGTTATTTTGTCGGCAAGCCGGACGCAAATCCCCTGAAGATCATGCAGATCGAAACCGAACATTGGGATGAGCCGAGCCCGGCAGCTGCTCCTTAGCGCACGATACTCTAGCCGCTGGTCTGGACGTTCTATCAATTGAGATTGGGATTACTCCGCCGCTTGGCCCGCCTGACAGCGGGTGAGCTGGGCGCGCAGGGCGGCTGGTTTCAAAGGCTTGTTGAAGAAGGTGATATCCTTGTCTTCGGCTTCGGACCGCACGGGCCGGCTCCGGTCTGCGGTGATCAGAATGGCCGGTATGTGGCTGCCGAACTTCCAGCGCAACCGGACAATGGCCTCAATGCCCGTGCCATTGTCCAGATGATAATCCGCCAGGATGACATCCGGGGCGAGCCCGGCCGCGTGCAATTTCTCAGCGGCCTCCTGGTCGTCGGCCGCAGTGAAAACCGTGCAGGACCAGTTTGTCAGGAGATGCTGCATACCGCTCAGGATATCCGGCTCATTGTCGATGGCGACCACGCAGAGCCCGTCCAGAGCGCCGACGGACGCTGGAGCCAGCTTGGCAGGCGCAGCTCTTGGCACGGCCGCTGCGCGCGGTAGATCGACTGAAAAACACGATCCTTTGCCAGTTTCCGACCGCAGATGGACCGGATGATCGAGCACATGGCTGATCCGTTCGACGATGGACAGGCCAAGGCCCAGCCCTTTGGCGACCCGCATCCCGTCATCCAACCGGTGAAACTCCTGGAAGATCGCCCGTTGTTTGCCTGTTGGAATGCCCATGCCCGTGTCATGAATTTCAACGCAAACCCTGTTTCCCTGCAGCCGGCAGCCGACAAGAACCCGCCCGTACTGGGTGTATTTCAGGGCGTTGGAAATGAGGTTCTGCAACAGCCGGCGCAGCAGCCTGCGGTCCGAGCGGACAGACACGGAAGTGGGCACGAAGCGCAGCTCCAGGCCCTTCTCGCGGGCGATGGGATGGAAATCGAGGGCCAGGCCCCGCAGCACCTCTTCCAGACGGAAAACACTGGGCTCAGGCTTCAGGGCCCCCGTATCAAGGCGGGAAATGTCGAGCACGGCGCCGATAATGTCTTCCACCGATTCCAGCGCCGATTCCACGTTGCGCACAAGCTCGCCATCGTCACCTTCCTTCAACTTGTCGACCAGAACCGACGCATAGAGCCGGGCCGCATTGAGCGGCTGCAGGATGTCGTGGCCCGCAGCAGCCAGAAACCGCGTCTTGCCGATATTGGCCTCTTCTGCCTCCCGGGTCGCTTCCACCAGGCGCTCATTCACATGGGTCAGCTCTTCCGTGCGTTCGCGCACGCGCCGTTCCAGGGTCTCATTGGCACGTGCCAGGGCTTCTTCGGCCATCACCCGCTCGGTAATGTCCGTATAGGTGGTGACGATACCGCCATCGGGCATGGGGCTGATACGGACCTCGAAAACGGTCCCGCTTGAGTCCAGCCGTTCCTGGAAGGTTTCCTGGATCAGTACCAGTTTTTCGATCCGGTCGGCGACAATCGCCTCAACGGCGCCATAGCCGAATTCCCCCCGTTCGGCATTGAAGCGCAGGATCGCATCCAGCGTGGTGCCGACCTGGCCATATTCGGCTGGCAGGCCCAGAAGGTCGCGGAACTGCCGGTTCCAGCAAATCAGGCGCAGATCCCGGTCAAAAACGCCGATCCCCTGGCGCACCTGGTTCAAGGCTGTTTGAAGCAGGTCCCGGTTGTACTGGATCGCGATGGAGGCATCATCCAGCAGCTTCACGGCGCCCTTGGTGGACGGGTCATGGCGCTTGAGCATCAAGGTCAGGACAAGCCGGGACGAGGCGGCTCCGATGGCGCTGGCCAGAAGCTGCTCGGAAAAACGCAACAGGTTGGCGTCGGCCAGCATGGTGGGATCAAGCGAAATGCCCCGTTCCCTGGCAAATCGCTTGAACGAGCGTTCCGTGCGCTCTTCCCCCAGATAGCGCGCGACTGTCGATTGCAGGTCTCCGGCCGTCACTGACGTACGCCAGTATCTGAGGCTGGGGGAAGGGCTGAGTTCAGCCGGTACGAACACATTGGCCTGAAGCGTCTCGGCGGGCAGCGGCTTGCGCACGAAGGAAAAGCCGATAAAGAGCACGATATTGACGATCAGGCTCCACAAGGTCCCGTGAATGAACGGGTCGATGTTCAGGCCGAACAGCGCCTGGGGCTTCAGGGCGCTGATCCCGAAGGGGCCGGTTTCCAGAACGCCGGAGGAAATGATCCCGGACTGGGCGAAGGTGGGCAGCAGCAGGGTGTAGGCCCAGAGCAGAAACCCGCCGCTCAGCCCGGCCAGCGCGCCGACGGCGGTTGCCCGCCGCCACACAAGCGCGCCGATAAACGCGGGGGCGAACTGGGCAATGGCGGCAAAGGACAAAAGGCCAATGGACACAAGGGCCGCCGTATCTCCGGCGGCCTTGTAGTAGGCATAGGCGAGCAGAAGGATGGCGAAGATCGCCAGACGGCGGATCGTCAGCAGCTGGCGGCTCATGTCCCGCCCGTGTGTGTTGACCAGTTCGTCCTCGCTATGGCGGCGCAGCAGCAGCGGCACCACAATGTCATTGGAGATCATGATGGCCAGGGCAACTGTGGCCACGATCACCATGGCGGTTGCAGCGGACAGGCCGCCAATGAAGACAAACAGCGCCAGCCAGTCCTGGCCTGCATCAATGGGCAGGGCCAGAACGAAGGTGTCCGGATTGATGTCCTGTCCGAAGCGCAGCATCCCGGCGGCGGCAATCGGGATCACGAACAGGTTGATCAGCACCAGATAGAGCGGAAACAGCCATGTGGCGCAGCGCAGCTCCGCATCCGAATTGTTTTCCGTTACCGTAACGTGAAACTGGCGCGGCAGCATCAACACGGCAAAGCTGGACAGGATGGAGAGGATCAGCCAGTTGCTCACATTAACCGGCTGCTCGAAGACATCGGCCACTTCCGGCGCTTCGGAAATGGCGCGGATCAGGTCAAACGGCCCGTCGAAAAGCCAGTAGGTGACCCAGACGCCGACCGCGAGAAAGGCGATCAGCTTGACGATGGCCTCGGCCGCAATCGCCAGCATGAGCCCTTCCTGGTGCTCGGTCGCATCGATATGGCGGGTGCCAAAGGCCCAGCTGAAAATCGCCATGCCAAGGGCGATCATCAAGGTGATGTCGTAAAAGACGGGCGGCAGAATGTTGCCCGGCACGATAAGCGACCCGACCATAGTTCCGACAGAAAGCGATACGGCCTTCAATTGCAGGGCAATGTAAGGGATCACGCCGATCACCGCGATCAGGGTGGCCAGGGCTGCCACCGACTGGCTCTTGCCGTAGCGGGCGCCGATAAAATCGGCGATGGAGGTGATGCTTTCCGTTTTAGAAATCTGGATGATGCGCCTGAGGAGCGGATAGCCGAGCAAAAAGACCAGCAAGGGGCCGATATAGATGGTCAGAAATTCGGCCCCGCTGCGGCTGGCATTGCCGACCGACCCGAAAAAGGTCCAGGACGTGCAGTAGACGGAGAGGGACAGGGCATAGATGAACGGGCGGCCACCGGCGCGTGACGACCTGCGCCGGGTCATGCGGTCGCCATAGCTGGCAATCGCAAACAGCAGCAGGATATAGGCCGTGGCGGCCAGAATCACGATCCATCCGTGCAGCATGGCGTCGTCCACCGTCCTCCCAACCGGTATGCGCGGACCCGTTTTGCCTGATCGGATCACAAGGCGGAAGGTCTGTCTATCCGCCTTGCGGCCAAGTCCGTAGAGCTGGACAATGGTCAGGCTTTGCACGCCGTTGTCACATTCTTTGATGGAATTTACCAGTGCATTCAGGCTACTACACCGTCTTGGCAGGGGCGGGACGATATGCAAGGGCCCCGGAAAGGATGAGGACGTGCCCAGGCTGATCGAGCAACTGAGTGCAGGAGCAAGACATGCTCCGGAAAGCGGAATTGTCGAAATTGTCAATGCGGGACGCACCCACCCGCAGCTGATCCCGCTGTGGGCGGGGGAAGGGGACCTGCCGACGCCGGACTTCATCTGCCGGGCAGCCACCGCCTCCATGGAGCGGGGCGAAACCTTCTACACCTATCAGCGCGGTATCCCCGAATTGCGGGCAGCCCTGGCCTCTTATCATCACGGTCTTTATGACAGGCCGTTCGCGCCGGAGACTTTCTTTGTCACCGGATCGGGCATGCAGGCGATCCAGCTTGCGGTTCAGGCGGTGGCCGGACCGGGGGCAGACGTGCTGGTGCCGTCGCCTGCGTGGCCGAATATCAGCGCGTGCCTGGAGATCCAGGGCGCGCGGCCGGTGCCAGTGCCCATGCGGGAAGAGGGCGGCGGCTGGCGGCTGGACGTGGGGGATCTTGCGTCTGCGGTGACGCCTGCAACCCGGGCGCTCTTCCTCAATTCACCCAGCAACCCAACCGGATGGGTGGCGGACAAGGATCTGCTGCGGGATATCCTGGCAATGGCGCGCAAATACGGGCTCTGGATCATCGCCGACGAAATCTATGCACTATATTTTTACGGTGACGGTAGGCGGGCCCCGTCGTTCTATGATGTCGCCGATCCGGACGACCAGATCGTTTTCGTAAACACCCTTTCGAAAAACTGGGCCATGACCGGCTGGCGAATCGGCTGGATCTCCGCGCCGCCCAGCCTGGGGCAGGTATTTGAAAACCTGATCCAGTATTCCACATCGGGTGTGCCGGCCTTTGCGCAATGGGGAGCGGTTGCCGCCTTGAACGAGGGGAGTGCTTTTCTGGACTGCCAGATCGAGCGCGCCCGCAAAGGCCGTGAGGTGGTGCTCAAGGGGATGGCCGCCAATGCGCGGATCCGGGCGGCAGCGCCTGAGGGAGCGTTCTATCTTTTCTTTACGGTTGAAGGTGTCTGCGACACCCGCCAGTTTGCCCTTGATCTTGTAAAGGAAACCGGTGTCGGCCTGGCGCCGGGCACAGCGTTCGGGCCAGGGGGCGAAGGCTATATGCGGCTCTGTTATGCCCGCCGCGCGGACCACCTAGAGGAAGCCATGCGGCGAATTAGCGCTTGGCTTCCAGAGATTTAAGTCCCGTATGGGTTGCTGGGCTAAGTAAAACCCCTTAAACCAGAGATGGATGTGACTTCCATGTGGATACCGGATGCCGGACGACAGTTTAATCGAACTTGGGAAAGAGGCCGCTGCTGTGTCGGAAGCCCGGCTCGCTAGCGTTTTCAATACGGCGGTCGACGGGATCATCGTCATCAATGAGTGCGGACAGGTGCTGGCTTTCAACAAGGCCTGCGAGGAGCTGTTCGGCTATGAGGCAGCTGATCTTCTGGGGCGCAATGTCAAGCGGATCATGCCGGCCGATTATGCCCATGCTCATGACAGCTATATCGAGAACTACAAATCAACCGGCAAGAAGAAGATCATCGGCATTGGCCGGGAGGTGCAGGCCCAGCACAAGGACGGCACGGTCTTCCCGATTGAATTGTCTGTCGGGGAAGCCGAAACACCGGACGGGCGCCAGTTCATTGGCATCTTGAGGGATCTGCGCTCCCGCCGGCGCATCGAGGACCGGCTGGCCAAGACCCAGGCCCAGCTGCTTCATGTGACCCGGCTGAGCGCGCTCGACGAGATGGGAGCTGCCATTGCCCATGAGCTGAACCAGCCGCTGACGGCGGTTCTGCTTTATCTGCAATCCGTGTCGCGCAAGGCCAAAGCAGAAGACTCTCTCGATCCGATGATCCTTTCGGTCCTTGATAAGGCGGTCCGGGAAGCGGAGCGGGCCGGGGAGATCATTCAGCGCATGCGGCAGCTGGTGGAGAAAAAGGCGCCCGAACGGGAAACGGTGGATGTGGCCGAACTTGTCAGCGCCTGTCTGGAAATGGCGGAACTGGGCAGCGGGGAAACCCGCTCCTTTCTGTCTTCCACGGTTGAGCCTGGCCTGCCGCCGCTTCAGGCCGACCCGGTCCAGATCCGCCAGATTCTCATCAATCTTTTGCGCAACGCCCGCGAAGCGGTGGCAGACCTGCCGGATAAATCGGTGAAACTGTCAGTGACACAGAATAACGGCTTGCTAGAATTCCGGGTGGCGGATAATGGACCGGGTGTGCCAGCAGAGCTGGTTGACGGGTTGTTCCGGGCGTTCACCGGCGCCAAGCACAAGGGGGTTGGCCTTGGGCTGGCAATTTCCCGCTCAATCGCCCAGAACCATGGCGGCGACTTGCGACTTGAACCCACCGGTCCGGGCGGCGGAGCATCGTTCCTGCTGACCCTGCCGGTTCATCCGGACGAAAAGATGCCGGATGGACTTTTCTGACGTAAAAAAGAAAAAAGACCCAACATCAAGGATCTGATTGAAATGGAAGCTGATGCACAGGCCGTTTACATCGTTGATGATGATCCTGCGGTGCGCGATGCGCTGTCTGTCTTGTTCAACATGGAAGGTTATGTCGTCGAAACCTTTTCCGACGGCGATACCTTCACCCAATCGGCCAGCAAAGCCACGCCTGCCTGCGTGATGCTGGACGTGCACATGCCCGGCCGCTCAGGGATCGAGATCCTTAAGGCCCTCAACGCAGAGAACTATCCGGCGCCGATCTTCATCATTTCCGGCCAGGGCGATATTCCGATGGCCATTGAGGCGATCCGAAACGGCGCGTTTGATTTCATCGAAAAGCCGTTTTCCGCCGAAGCGGTGCTGGAGCGGGTCCGAGACGCGATTGCCGCCATGAAACAGCGGGCCGCAGCCGACACGTCCCAGACGTTCAAGGGAGCAGATCTTCTAACCCGCCGGGAAATGGAAGTGCTGAAGGAGATCACTGACGGGGCCTCCAACAAGGAAGCGGGACGATCACTGGGCATCAGCCCGCGCACGGTAGAAGTACACCGGGCCCGCATCATGGAAAAACTCGGCGCGCGCAATGCGGCGGATCTGGTGCGAATCGTGCTGGGGCATCCGGCGTCCGGGTGAACACGTGGTGGCAGAAATGCTGCGCTGAATACTTATGCGCGAAGGCAATCTTGAGAAAAGACACGAAAAGACGTAATACTGCGTACTCACGCGGGCTTAAAACTAGCGTATTTTCTGGGAGAACCTTGGCAATGCCGCCGGTTCCAGGAGACCGCGTGTTTGGTTGTTCACATTATCGAAGATGACAGGGCTGTTGCCGATGCTCTGGCGTTTGCGCTGGAGGATCTTGATCATCTCACCCGGATCTATCATGACGGCGAAAGCTTTCAGGCCCAGGCGACCCTGTCTGAGGGCGACTGGGTGATCGTCGATCTTGGCCTTCCAGGGGTGAGCGGCGCCGAGATCGTCCGCGAGCTGAACACCTTGAACGCCCCCCCGAAAATGATCGCGATTTCCGGCAAGTCCCGGATGAATATCCAGCGGTATATTCAAGAATTGGATGGACTGACCGTGCTGCGCAAACCATTGTCCATCGACATGCTGTCCACCGCCATGGCCTGATCTGGAGCTGTGGCGGGGCTGTGTCCCTGTAACTTTACCGGTCCTGTGCCATTTGGAGCATCGTGCGACAAGTCTGCACCATTTGACGGGATCTGCTTTGTCTGCTGAGGAGGCGGATCGCGCGCCTTGGTGTTTCCCACCACAAGTGTGATCCAACGATGTCAGCGGGCAAAGCAGACTGGCCCCTCAGGTGATGGAAAGCAGCCCATCGGCCGCGTTGCGTCGCTTGCCCGATATACCGCATCGCGCTGCGCGAAGCGCCTTGCCGAAGGATCTGCTTTCCAGCATCAAATGGCGCAAACTTGTCGCACGATGCTCTCGCCGTTTCCCGCATGCCCTCCAGATCTTGTGTCTTTCCCCATAGCCAGGCTCTGCGAAGGAGATCCAACAGATTGGGCGCGCGCAAAAAAATGTTTGCCGCACACGCAGGGACAAATGGACGGCAACAGATCTGCGTCCTTTGAGCGCATATGTAGTTTCTCTTACGCAGTCGACCGAATTCCTTCAATACTTTCTGAGCTTTAGAGTACTGACTGTAAGTTTCAAGACGTCGGACGGGGCGTCTTGAAACTAAAGGGTGCTTCGTCTTGTCCGTTGCCACCGGAAGTCCGGTGTTTCGAAGCGGGGAAGAAGGCCCCTTGGAGCAGAAAGCCGTGCAGATCTGCACGAAGGAGGGATTATGGCTTATTTGGAAGCAGGTGTTTCAGGGCAAGGCGCTGTTGCTGGCTCGTCCGGCTCGGCCATGTGCGCGCCCGGAAAGTCGAACTTTTCCGAATTTGGTGGCAAGACCCACGAATATGAAACCCATTCGGTGATCTATTACGAAGGTGACCCCGCACGGCGGCTCTATGAGCTGGTGCGCGGCTCGGTCATGCTCTACAAGCTTCTTCCCGATGGCCGCCGTCAGGTGGTGGAAGTGCTGCGGCCTGGTGATATCTTCGGTCTGGCCAGCAGCAACGAAAGTGATTGCACGGCGGAAACGCTGACGGAGTGCGTGGTTCAGGAAATCGAGCTGCGGCAGGTGGAGCGCTCAGACCAGCTCCAGCGGACCCTCACAAAATGCCTGACCAACCAGATGCGTGTTCTGCATGAACATGCAGTGCTGCTGGGGCGCAAGTCGGCGGTTGAGCGGGTCGCCAGCTTTCTGATGCATCTTGTCCCGGACCGGGGCGGTCTCGGCTGTGTCGGCCCGCGTGATGAAGCGGCCGATTGTTACGACATTCAGCTGCATATGACCCGCCAGGAAATTGCCGATTATCTGGGCTTGACCATCGAGACCGTCAGCCGGGTTGTCTCCGACCTGAAGCGGCGCGGGGTGATCCGGGTCGACAAGGCGGACAAGATCCACCTGAACAAGGTCTGCACCCTTTGTCAGATGACAGGGATGCACTGACCCGCGCTCCATCAGCTATCGGCAAGTGTTTTCAAAGGCTGCGGAACTCCGCAGCCTTTGACTTTGGTCAGAGCTGAAAGCGTGCTGCCTTCTTGCGGATGGCCATTCCCGTTGACATTCACGATGTCATACCAACCTCACTAGATAGGAACCGATCTGACCGTGTTTGGGGACTGTTCGGCAAGGAGCAGGTTGCAGGGCGATATGGTTTATCGTTCAAAACCTGGGACGCAGCTGAACAGTCCTCAAACACGGCCTTGGTGGCCTGCTCCGGCCCGCCGGACTGCGTTGCGCCGCTTGAACGGCCAAAAAGGCCGTCCTGCGCAACGCGCCTTGCCGGCCAATCCAGACCAGCGCCATCAGATGGGTTTCTATCTATTGAGGTTGGTATCAAGCAGCGGAAGGCGTCACAACTTGAGAGCAGCACACACTAAACAGCTGCGGAATGCCGGGCTCTTCCGGAGGCCTGGCTGTCAGCCAGATAGGCATCGAAAGCGGCTGCGGCGAGGCGGACATAGGGGCGCCCGGTCTTGGTCACCCGAAGCGTGAGGCCGTTCTCCGGCCCGGCCCCGGCAGTGTCCAGCACCACCAGGTTGTCCCGGACAAGATCCTCAAGTGCAGTGAACGCATCGCCAAGCGCCTGAAGCGACAGGCCGTGGAGCGAGCAGGCCGCCGCCAGATCGCATTCATAGTTGGTCATCAGATCTTCAATGATATGCGCCCGCAAGCGGTCGTCAGGGGTCAGCGCCAAGCCCTTGGCGATCGGCAATTCGCCCGCCAGGATGCTGCGCCGCCAGCTGCCCACGTCGGAGAAGGTCTGGATGTATCCGTTGGTCAGCCGACCGATGGAGGAAACGCCAAATCCGATCAGCTGTTCACCTTGATCCGTCGTGTAGCCCTGGAAATTCCGCTTCAGGCTGCCCTTGGCAAGCGCACTGGCCATGCTGTCATCATGTCTGGCGAAATGGTCGAGCCCGATGGCGATGTATCCGGCCTTCAGGAGAGCGGCCCGCGCCAGGTCCGCCAGTTCGAGCCGTTCGGCCGCAGAGGGAAGGGCGGTTTCGTCAATCAGCCGCTGGTGCTTGCGCATCCACGGCACATGGGCATAGCCGAACAGTGCGATCCGTCCGGGCGCTAGCGCAACCGTCTTGTCAACCGTATCGAGGATCGTGTCGGGTGTCTGGCCCGGCAGCCCGTACATCAGATCAAAATTGAGCGCCTCAAGCCCGGCAGCGCGCAGGAAGCCCGCCGCCTGTACCACAACCTGATAGGGCTGAACCCGGCCGATGGCCTTTTGGACGTTCAGATCAAAATCCTGTACCCCGAGGCTCGCTCGATTGACCCCGATCAGCGCCAGCATCTCAGCCAGGTCTTCCGTCACCAGCCTTGGGTCGAGCTCGATGGCATGTTCCAGATCTGGAGCAAACTCGAACAGGACCCGCATCAGGCCGGTCAGGTTCAAGAAGCTGTCTTTCGGCAAGAGGCTGGGCGTGCCGCCGCCCCAGTGGATATGTCGTACGGGCCCGGCGTGCTCCAGGAATCTGGCCACCATGCTGATTTCCTGGCCAAGCGTGGCCGCATAGGCCTTCAAGGGGGCGTCCTGCCGGGTTGCCTTGGTATGGCAGCCGCAATAATGGCACAGCTCCCGGCAATAGGGCACATGCAGATAGAGTGACAGGCTGTCCTCCGGCCCGATGGCCCGGAGCCAGTCCGCATAAACCTCAGAGGTGACGCCGCGATGAAAATGCGGAGCTGTCGGATAGCTGGTGTAGCGCGGGACATTGCGCAGTGCATAGGAAAGCGGATCTTGGGTCATGGGGCCATGATCCGGGCAAATGGGCGGCGATGCCTTGATATCGCTCAAGACCGGACGGATTTGGGGCGCGCGCGCCTGCACCCTCTGGCGCAAGTTTATATGTTGATCGATGCAATCCATCATGACGGCAGGAATCAATGCCGCTAGAAAGGGCTGCAAACGACTGGCCGTCCGCTTGCGCCGGACAAAACTCTATGTGTGCATGACCCCTGACATCAAAACCAGCCCTGTTCTTGCTTTGTGTCTAACCGTGGTGGTGGCCGCGTTTGGGGCCTGGGGGTTTTATCTGCTGGATTTGCCCGCCGCCTGGCTCTCCGGCGCCATGGTGTTTGTGGCGATTGCCACCTTTTCCGGAATGCCCACAGCCATTCCGGACCGGCTCCGGGACGGGCTGTTTGTCGTGATAGGAATATCCATGGGCCAGGGGGTGCGCCCCGAAGTGGTGGAGCGCATCGGTGATTGGCCGGTCTCCATGGCTCTGTTGCTGGTGGTGGTCGTCAGCGTCACCCTGGCGGGCTATGCTGTTCTGCATTTTGGCGCCAAATGGTCCAGGGAGACAGCCTTTTTTGGAGCGATCCCCGGGGCCTTGTCCTATGTGATTGCGCTGGCGACGGACCGGGGGGCTGATCTGCCGCGCATTGCCTCAAGCCAGTCACTGCGGCTTTTTGTTCTGGTGGCTGTTCTTCCCTATGTCATCGCGCACAGCAGCGGGACGCTGGACCCCTCAGGTGCGGCCGCTGCCGTGTCGAACTGGTACGAGATCGCCCTTGGCGGTGGGCTGTGTGTGCTGGCAAGCCTGCTGACGGTGTGGTTCAAGGTACCGGGCGGCTGGATGACCGGCGCGTTTTTCATGAGCGCGGGATTGAATGCATCCGGCGCCATGACCCTGGTGCTGCCGCCGGTCCTGATTGTGCCCTGTTTCACCCTGATGGGAGCCATGATCGGCTGCCGCTTTGCCAGCATGACCTTCCGCCAGTTTGTCAGCGTGCTCGGGGCCTCCTGTGCCGCCTTTGCGGCGGCCTTTGGCACCTCGGTTGCCGGCGCATTGCTGGCCTCGTTTCTGGTGGGTATTCCCTTCGGACAGGCGCTGCTGGCCTATGCGCCCGGTGGCCTGGAAGTCATGACGCTTCTGGCCTTCATGCTGCACCTGGACCCGGCCTTTGTCGCGGCTCATCAGATCGCCCGGTATACGGGTATGGTCCTGCTGCTGCCGGCGATCACCAGCCTGGTGCTGGGCAAGACCAGGGCGGAAGCCGGCCGGGGAACGCCCCGGACGACGGATTGAAAACGTCCGGATTCCAGAGCATCGTGCAGACTTATTGCAAGATGCCATAGGCAGCAGCGGTCAGGAAAAAAGCCGAGGATATGCGCAAGCTGCGGACCTGTGCCGTCCACGGTACCCCAACCCGTCACTCCGCAGCGTGATGCGGTGGGGTCCACCATCTGAGCGGGTGGCAATGGCCTTTGGGAGGATTCCACTTCGGAGCCCGGAAGAATTGCCCCGTCATAGACAATCGTGCTGCCGCTTTTCAACTGGGGAGAATGATGGGCAGCTTTCCGCTGTCGAGATTTCCTGGCGGCGATCTTTCCAGCAAGGCTTTCAGGAGATCAGAAGAGGGCCCCGCAATACTCTCAAGCGCGGCATATGCCGCTTCCGTCCAGTTCTGCATGCCGTCTGCCAAGGCTTCGGTGTAAGGCCGCACCTGAAGTCTCTGTAAAAACAGAAGGCTGCTTGCTTTGCTAAGGATCGGGGCTAAGCGCTCATTTGATTCAAAAACGCCAGCATGACATCGGCAGAGGGCATTGGCAGAATCGCGCTGACGGTTTCCGGCAGCAGCCCGGCTACCTCTTGGTTCGCAAGCCCGGTTACCGCACCAAGCGGGCCGCGGAAACCATGGTTTTTCCAGGCAAGTTCCTGGAGGCTCGGGCTCAGCAGGGCCTCCAGCAATCTGTCACTTTCTGGTGCGATTGTAATGAGCGGATGGGCGGAAAACGCGGTTGGACGGGGATAAAGCACGGCTGGTTTGGGACCGTTGCTCCCAAGGACACGCTGCCAGCGGGCCGGATCTGCCAGAATCCATTCAACAAGCTGGTTTTCGTAACCAACGACCATCGGTTCCGCACCGAAACCGCCGGACAGATACTGATCAAACAGTTTCCCGGAGGACGAGGACTTTAGTCCCATGCCACGGAAAACCTCCGCTGCCCGTTCGCCATGTTCTGCCAAAGCAGCCTTGTCCGCGACATCTCCGGTGAGAAGGCTGAGGACCAGACCGGCAAACATAAACCCAGAATTGGAGCGGTTGGGATCGGTTGAGACGATCCGGGCCTTCCCATAGAGCCCGTCGACCCCGAGGCCCGACCAGTCTTCTCCTGAAAGAACTGCGTCCAGATAGGCGGCCAGGTCGAAGGCGTTGTGCCCCTGCGCAGTCACGCTGACCAGCCCGTTCTTTTTCAACCCTTCGACGACAGGTTCCCAGGAGTAGACCACGATCGGCGAGTTCAAAATGACTTGGTCCCGGCGGATCTTAACCCCGTTTTGCCGCGCGATATCGACCATGGTGGCAGACGAGGGCCAAAGGAATTGCGGGTTTTGCGCGAGGATCGCTGGCTCGCGCACCATTTCGACTGACCCCGCGACCCTCGCATCCAGGGTGAGCCCCCAGCCGCGCAGGGCGCTTTCAACGGACGGGTCCTCAATGAAGGAGCGTTTTTCCCCCCCAAGGAAGCCGAAAAGATGTGTCTTTTCCCCCAGAAGGCCCTGGAGTTCCGGCTGGTCTTTCAGGGCCACATAAGCACCGGTTCCAGCAGCGCTCAAGCCGAGCAATCCCAATCCGAAAGTGCGCCGTGAAAGTGCCATTAACGCTCCAGATCTTCTTTCAGGGAGGCTTCCAGCAGCCTCAGGTCAACATCCAGGGTGCCTAGCTCTGTCTCTGCGAGCGAATCCGCATAATGCACAAAGGCATCTTCCAGCTTTTGGATCACCTTCGTTACCTCGCCAACACGGTCCGGGTTGGGGGAACGCTTGCGTTCCAGCACCACGTAGCCTTCGGAAATATCGGCTGCCTTGGGTAAATAATAGCTCAAGAAGCGGCGCACTGATGAGGCCGTCGCGGGATTGGCCTCTACACGGGCAAAGATGTCAGAAGCGATCTCGGACAGATGGGCGACCTGATGTTTTACTTGCGCGTTTGCAATCGTCCGGGCGGCCTGATCGAGGCGCTCTGCGGAAGGGGCGGCTTCGGAAAGCAGATCTCTGGCAAAGGCGAGCCGTTGTTTGCCGATCCCTGCGACGTTGAAACCTTCAAACAGACGCTTTGGGGCCAGCAGGATCACAAGCCCGGCAAAGGCTGTCAGAACAACGGGCAGGGCGATGACAAACGGCATACCCAGCCAGATGAACGCGGGCAATCCAAGAGCCGCAACAAGGCCGGCCACGATCCAGTTGGCATCCTTTCCCAACATCATGAGCCTAGTTGTATCCGCGTGCGGAGCGGAAGGCTCCTGCCAAATTCTTCTGGCCGTCAAAAACCCGGGCAGATGTGGCGGCCGCAAGCGCTTCCAGCTGGCTCTTGTCAGCATTGCCAAAGGTGATCCCGAAGACAGGAACTTTCGGGGAGGTTGCCTTCCACAGGGACAGGAACCGTTTGAGGTCGCCATCACTCTTGCCATCTGTCAACATGACGATGGCGGGCAGATAACTGGTCACATCAGCAGTAGCGGCAATATCCTTCAGTGCGGTTTCCGCGCAGGCATACATGTTGGTCCCACCGTCAGCCTGTTCAAATCTGAGTTGGCTCAAAAGGGTCTTCTGGTCTTGCGGGTTGCCGCTCGCGTCCTTCCGGTTCCGGACCCTGGAGGCGAATGGATAGACAAGGATCTTGTCCTTTGGGGACCATTGCACCAGTACTTTGCTGGCTTCTTCCGGGGTGAACAAAAATCCCATGGCTTGATTTAGCTGCTTGACGCCCTGGCCTTGCATGGATCCGGAAAAGTCCAGGCAGAGGGCGGTCAGGGACGGTTTGCGCAGGGCGCTTTGATAGAGATCCAAGGCCTGCCTGATCACGGCCGGTTCGGGTTTGCGGATGGCGGTTACCATACGTTCAGGATCAAAATTCCAGTCCGGCTCCTTTGGAGCTGAAATCTCCGGGCCTGCAAGAGGTATGCGCCGGCCGGTCTGGGCTATGCGCTTTGCGGTCGCCTCGGACTGCAGATAAGTCACAAGCTCTGTAAAGAAGGTTTCGACTTCCTTCCCGCGTCCGCGATCGACAAACCCTAGTGGAGAATCGGCAATTGCAACACCATCGGCCGGATAGACTGCATAGAGAAGTTCATCGCCCGATTGCCGGAGCTGGTCATTGGTCTCCTTCAGCACGGCCTCATAGTTCCACATCGCATCGAAATGCGTGCCTTCGGCTGCAGATTTGACATAAAGATCGGCCAGCCAGCCGGAGGACCCGGAAGACCGGGCCACACCGGACAGCAGCTCGCTCACCGTGCGTTGCACATCGGGTTTGTCGAGATCGCCCGGTTCGATCACAGCGGAAGCCCCGCCAAGGGCGCTCGACAGCATGGCGAGATAGGCGCTGGCGCCGGAATTTGACTGAGTTGCCGATGTCATCAGGAATTTGAGCTGGCCGGAGCGCACGGCTTTCAGAATATCGTCCATGCGGACATCGGTTCCGACCCAGCCAAGTTCCTGCGCCTTGGACGTGCGGACCCCGAGAATGACGGGCATTTGAGCAATGGAGGTGGCGTGTTTGACGCTGCGGCCGGTGTCGAACAGGTCGATCCACACGCTGGACGCCGGCCAGACCGCATCACTGTCGATGCCCTCCTGGCTGCCGAGCGCAAGGCCGATGTCCAAAGACCCTTGATAGGCAAAGGTACAGTCCATGCCGTTTTCGCTGCAGAATTCTTCTACGATGGGCTGCAGCACCCGGTTTTCCGAACCGGCAGTAATCTTGAACGGTGTAGCGGGGCCAACATTGCAGCTGGCAAGGGCGAGGCAAGCGACGGCCGTCAGAAAGCCGTTCAGATTCAGACGAAGGGGCATAAGCCTGCTCCCCTAGTTGGCGCTGGTCAGGGCGGATTTCAGTTCTGCAGTCATGGTCTCCATCTGCCGTTCCGCATCCGCGCGTTTCCGGCGGCCGTCCTCCTGAACGCGCAACACTCCCTGGATCGTGTCGATCAGGTCCGTGTTCGCCTGCTGAAGTGTTTCGATATCGACAATACCGCGCTGGGATTGCTCTTCAATGGAAATCGCCTGATCCTTCATCATCTGGCTGGCTTCGCGGATCATCTGGTTCGTGGTGTCTGTCACCTGCTTTTGCATATCGAGTGCCGCTTTCTGCCGGTTGAGCCCGAGCAGAATAACCATCTTTTGTTTCCAAGCCGGAACGGTGAGGGTCGAGGTGGCTTGCAGGTTCTCAATCAGGGTTTCATCACCAGCTTGCACGATACGGATTTGCGGCAATTGCTGGATACCGAGCTGGCGGGCTTGCTGGAGATAGAAGATCCTTTTTTCAAGCCGGTCGATCGCCTGAACCGCGTCCTGATAGGATTGGGCTTCCAGAAGGCCGTCATGGGAGCCAGTCTGTTCAGCGGCCGCTTTCAGCTTCGGCAGCTCTTCGCTCCGGTAGCGCTCGGCAAAGGCTTTGCCTGCCTCCACATGGGCATCCAGCTTCAAGATGGACTGCGTGGTTTCCTCATGCAGGTCATCCAGCATGGCAATGTCCCGCCGCAACGTGTCCTTGTGCTTGTCCAATTCCAGCCCGATCCGGTCGATCTGACCGGACACATCCTCAAATTCCTGCTTGAACCGCTCAAGTCTTGCTTTGGCGGAGCCGAAGATACGGGACAAAAACCCTTTTTGCTGCAGCGATGCAGGATCCAGGCTCTTGGCCTTCAGAAGAATGTCGCTGAGAAGCTGTCCGGTATCACCTATGTCCTTGTTGCGGATCTGGCCCAGAATACGGTCGGCATAGTCGGTCACGGACTTTTGGGCCCCATCGCCGAAAACCGAAATACCGGCTCGGTCGGACAAATCAATCCGCTCTCCGATCCGGGCAATCTCGGCAGGGTCAGCCTTGACCATCGGCAGGGTTTGCGATGGTGCCGCAAGAGGGGTCGGATCGGATGATGCCATTCAACGGGCCTTTCAAAACATAGATTTCAGCAAACTCAGATCGGATTTCTCACATATCTTTTCAAGCAGCGCTTGAAATGGGGGTGAGACTTTCTGCACCGTTCCAATTCGGCGCCAAAGTGTCAAGGTGATGTGATCGTTCGATGACACTCCTGTATCCGTGCAAAACTTTGCAAGGAAAACGGTTGTCCGGGCCGCAGGTGTTACGCCGAGTTCCGGAGCGCCTGGGGGCGCCAAGTTGCCCCTCAACTCCTCTCATTCATGGATAAAATGCAGCTGGTTAAAGCTCCGGCGCCAGTCCGCAACGCGCCCGGCCATGCCGGCCGGGTTGTTGGAGCGCAGGGCTTCGGCCACAAGCCTGGCCAGACGGGGCATGTCCTCAACCGTCATGCCCCAGCGCACAATCTCCGGTGTGCCGAGGCGCAATCCGTTCATGTCGCCGTCCACCGTGGCAAGAGGCAGGCCGATGCCGCAGGCCAGAAAGCCTGCCTGCCGCAGCTTCTTCGCAACATTTTGCCCGCCACCAAAGGCGGCAGCTTCCAGGGCGAACTGGTGGGAGG
This sequence comes from Roseibium sp. AWQ4_254, assembly GCF_056161025.1. Taxonomy (NCBI): domain Bacteria; kingdom Pseudomonadati; phylum Pseudomonadota; class Alphaproteobacteria; order Hyphomicrobiales; family Stappiaceae; genus Roseibium; species Roseibium sp. AWQ4_254. Next base: position 31,479 of record NZ_JBSWYH010000025.1, on the reverse strand, counting down.
CCGTCGCGCCTTGGGAGGTTGTGAAGACCGGCAGGCCTTCCCCAGCCAGCGCGGCTGCAAGCGCCTTGGCTGTGGCGGCCATTTCCTGCGCATAGGCGGCCCCATGGTCTTGCCAGTCCAGAAGGGAGACGGCCAGGGCTGCGGATTTGGCCGCATCGAAATTTGCCGTCAGGCCGGGAAAGGCGATGGCATCGAGCCGCTCGGAGAGGCTTTGCTCATTGGTCACGATCAGCCCGCTGGCCGGGCCGCCAAGGCTTTTATAGGTGCTCATGGTCATCAGATGAGCGCCTTCTTCCAGCGGATTGGCAAAGACGCCGCCAGCGATCATGCCGCATTGATGGGCCGCGTCGAACAGGACAAGAGCCCCTACTTCATCGGCGATCGCCCGGATCTCTGAGACCGGGTGGGGAAAGAGGTTCAGGCTCATGCCGATGGTGATGAGCTTGGGGCGCAGGTCCAGGGCCTGGGCCCGCAAGCCTTCCAGATCAACCGAATAACCATCCGCATCAACCGGCGCTTCATATATGTCCAGCCCATAAAGACCGGCGCAGCCAGGGGCATGATGGGTCACATGCCCGCCAATGCGCGCAGGGGGCGCGATAATCCTGTCTCCGGGTTTGGTGACCGCCATAAAGGCATAGAGATTGGCAAGGGCGCCAGAGGCTACGCGGATTTCCGCATAGTTGGCCTTGAACACCGCCCGGGCAAGTTCGGCGGCGATCACCTCGATTTCCTCAATGGCTTCCAGTCCGGTTTCGTATTTGTCCCCCGGATAGCCAAGCGAAGGCCGGGAGCCGAGACCGCTGGCCAGAAGCGCTTCTGCGCGCGGGTTCATCACATTGGTGGCCGGATTGAGATTGAAGCAGTCCTGCTCGTGGATTTTGCAGTTCTCCGCCACAAGCTGTTCGATCCGCGCGGCGATCTGGCCGGAGGACAGCAGACGCAGGCTGCTGGTGATGTCATCAATGCGAGTGGCCACATCTTTCGGCAGCCAGGGTCTGAGGTTTGTTACGGGCATAGCACGGTCTCCAACAAGGTCGATGCAAGGGTGGCGCGGCTCTTGCCAGGCTGCAAATCAGATTTTAGAAAAATAAGGGCTAAAAAAAATAGGTCTTAGAGATGCCCGTTTCCCCTCCGGTCCCCAGGCTGCCGTCCTTGAATGCATTGCGGGCCTTTGAAGCTGCCGCCAGATTGGGGGGATTTGCCCTGGCCGCCGAGGAGCTTGGTGTGACATCCGGGGCTGTGTCTGCGCAGATCAAGTCGCTGGAAGAGGAGATCGGAGCTGCGCTTTTTGCCCGCAGCGCAAAAGGCGTGCAGCTCACTGCGGTGGGGCAAAGGGCCTTGCCGTCCTTCGTGGACGTGTTTGATGCCCTTAGTCAGGCGGTGCGCGATTTGCGTCAGGATGGTGCGCCTCACAAGGTGCATATTGCCGCGCTGCCCGCGCTGGCACAGCTCTGGCTTGCGCCCCGCCTGCCAGTGTTGCGGCGAAAGCTTCCCGGTATCGACATATCCATCACCGCCATGGAAAAGCCGCCCAACCTCAAGCGAACTCCCTTTGATCTATGCCTGTTTTATCTGGATGATGCCGGTGGCCCGGAGAGAACCACCATCAGGGACGACGTGCTTCCGGTCTGCACTCCGGAAATTGCCGAAGGTTTGACACGCCCGGAAGACTTGGCGTCCGCCATCTGTCTGACGGATGCCACCTGGAAAAACGATTGGGCGCTGTGGCTCGACCATGTGCTGCCCGGCAAGGCGCTTGTACCCAAGGGGCCGGTTTTCTCGCTTTATGCTGTGGCGGTTCAGGAAGCCCTGAACGGGGCTGGAGTTTTGATGGCGCACCGGTCTCTTGTGGCAGCCCATCTGGAAACGGGCGAATTGGTGGCGCCGTTCCAGCTCGCGGTGCCTTTGCATGAGCAAATAACGCTCTGGAAGCAGCCTGGAAGCCATCAGAACCAAATGCTTGAAAAGATTATTGAGTATCTGGAACTATCCGAAGTGGACTAACTACATGAGGGAGATTGAGTATCATTTGAAGCAGCTTTTGGTTGACCTGGAAAAAGGCGGGGAGAACGTTTCACGCGCCTGTGGTTTAGCTGCGGCATCTTGGCAAAACCGGCCGTGTTCCGGACTGTCCACACCCGCTTCTTGACATGGATCAACGCGCCCCGGGCGGACTCATGCGCAAGGTCGTCCCATCATTGGCACCTTTCATAGGTTCTAAAATTTGGGGCGCGAAATGGCACAAAATAAGGCCGGACTGGTCTCGCTCGAGGAGGGGGGCTTCGCCATCTTCCTTGTGTTGCTTGCATTCGCCTGCATCATCATCGCAGGCAAGACGTTCGATCAGGTAATGGCATTTCACGCAGGTCTCGGCGCCTTGTTCGCCGCGGTCAGCGTGTTCCTGATCTTCAAGAATTACTTTGAGGACGGTGGGGAGCCGGTCCCTCAGGAGATCGGCGGAAAGCCGAATTACAATCTCGGTCCGGTCAAGTTTGCCTCGGCAGCGGCCATGTTCTGGGGCATTGCCGGATTTCTGGTGGGGCTCATCATTGCCCTGCAGCTGGCCTGGCCGGTTCTGAACTTTGATCTGCCTTGGACGAATTTCGGCCGTTTGCGGCCGCTGCACACCTCAGCGGTGATCTTTGCCTTTGGCGGCAATGTGCTGCTGGCCACCTCCATGTATGTGGTTCAGCGCACCTGCCGTGCGCGCATGCCGGGCAAGGTGCTGCCCTGGTTCATTGTGCTCGGCTACAACGTTTTCATTGTGATTGCGGGTACGGGCTATCTGCTGGGAACCACCCAGGGCAAGGAATATGCCGAGCCGGAATGGTATGCCGACCTGTGGCTGACCATTGTCTGGGTCTGCTACCTGCTGCTGTTCCTGGGCACCCTCTGGAAGCGCAAGGAGCCGCATATCTATGTGGCCAACTGGTTCTATCTCGCGTTCATCGTGACGATTGCGGTTTTGCACCTGACCAACAACATGACCATTCCGGTCTCGATCTACTCGACCAAGTCCTACATTGTCTGGTCCGGGGTTCAGGACGCTATGGTACAGTGGTGGTATGGCCACAACGCGGTTGGCTTCTTCCTGACCGCCGGCTTTCTGGCCATCATGTATTATTTCATTCCCAAGCGGGCCGAACGGCCGGTCTATTCCTACCGGTTGTCCATCGTGCACTTCTGGGCACTGATCTTCATCTACATCTGGGCCGGACCGCACCATCTGCATTACACGGCTCTGCCGCAATGGGCCTCCACCCTCGGCGCGACCTTCTCGATCATTTTGTGGATGCCCTCCTGGGGCGGCATGATCAACGGGTTGATGACCCTGTCGGGTGCCTGGGACAAGCTCAGAACCGACCCGGTGCTGCGCATGATGGTGGTCTCTGTCGCCTTTTACGGCATGTCGACTTTCGAAGGCCCTCTGATGAGCCTGCGATCAGTCAACTCCCTGTCGCATTATACGGACTGGACCATCGGCCACGTGCATTCCGGGGCCCTGGGCTGGGTCGGCTACATTTCCTTCGGGGCGCTGTACTGCCTGATTCCCTGGCTGTGGAACAAGAAGGGCCTTTACTCGCTGAAGCTGGTGAACTGGCACTTCTGGCTGTCCACGCTCGGCATCGTTCTCTACATCACAGCCATGTGGGTGTCCGGGATCATGCAGGGCCTGATGTGGCGCGCCTATGACAGCCTCGGCTTCCTGGAATACTCCTTCGTGGAGACCGTGGAAGCAATGCACCCCTTCTATATCATCCGTGCTCTGGGGGGCGGGCTCTTCCTCGCCGGTGCCCTGATCATGGCCTACAATCTCTGGATGACCGTCTATCGTGGCGAGGCTGAAGAAGCTGACACCACGCCTGCCGGCTCCCTGGCTCCGGCCGAATAAGGGAGGGACAGACAATGTCTGCATGGAAAAAACACGAAATCTTCGAGAAGAACTCCTTCATTCTTCTGATCGGGATCGTCGTCATGATCGCCATTGGCGGTCTGGTCGAGATTGCACCTCTCTTCTACCTGAAGAGCACGATCGAGAAGACTGAAGGCATGCGGCCCTACACGCCGCTGGAACTGGCCGGGCGGGACATTTATGTCCGCGAAGGCTGCTATCTCTGCCATTCACAGATGATCCGGCCGATGCGCGACGAACTGGAACGCTATGGTCATTATTCCCTGGCGGCGGAAAGCATGTATGACCATCCGTTCCAATGGGGCTCGAAACGCACAGGGCCGGACCTTGCCCGCGTCGGCAACAAATATTCCGACGACTGGCATGTGGAGCATTTGATCAATCCCCGCTCGCTGGTTCCGGCCTCCATCATGCCCGGTTATCCGTTCCTGGCGGCAACCAAGCTGACCACCCGGGACATCCAGGCCCATCTGTCGGTCAACTCGATTGTTGGCGTGCCCTATACCCAGGAGCAGATCGACAATGCGAAATCCGACATTCTCGGTCAGGCCATGCCGGACTCCGACGCAGCTTACGAGTTTGAGGAACGCTGGCCGGACGCAAAGATCCGCGACTTTGATGGCAATCCGAAGGAAGTCACCGAAATGGATGCTCTGGTCGCCTATCTTCAGGTACTGGGCACGATGGTCGACTTCTCGATCTACGACAACGCAGCCAACGCGAGGTAAGAGCCATGGACGAAACCTATAGCGCGTTCGCGGCCTTCGCTCAGACCTGGGGCCTCCTCTATTTCATGTTCCTGTTTGGCATCGTTCTGGCCTATGCCCTTTGGCCGCGAAACGCGAAAAAGTTCGACGATGCTGCCCAGATCCCGTTCCGGGAGGACTGAACGATGACCGATATACACGACAAGGAAGTGGACCAGATCTCGGGGGTCGAAACGACCGGCCATGAGTGGGATGGTCTGAAAGAGCTCAATAACCCGCTGCCCAAATGGTGGCTCTATATCTTCTATGCCTGCATTGTCTGGGCAGTCATCTACTGGGTGCTTTACCCGTCCTGGCCGCTGATTTCCAGCTATACGACCGGGATACTCGGGGCAAACCAGCGCCAGGAAGCGGTGGCGGCCTATGATGAAGGCGTGGCCGGGCGGGCGCAGTTTGCCGACAAGATCGTGGCAACCCCTCTTGAGGACATCACCAAGGATCAGGATCTTCTGCAATTTGCCCTGGCCAATGGCCAGGCCGCCTTTGGCGACAATTGCGCGCCATGCCACGGCTCCGGTGCCACCGGTGCGGAGGGCTATCCGAACCTTCAGGACGATACCTGGATCTGGGGCGGCACGCTGGAAGACATCTATACGACACTGCTTTACGGCATCCGCTCGGGTAATGACGACGCCCGGATCGGCGACATGCCGGCCTTTGGGGCCGATGAGCTGCTGACCCGCGAGGAGATCAGGCAGGTCTCCAACTTCGTTGCTTCGCGGGCCGGACTGGAGACCCAGGAGGGTGTCGATCTGGCTGCCGGGCAGGTGCTCTACGAGGACAACTGCGCGGCCTGCCATGGTGACAATCTGGAAGGCCTTCAGGAGGTCGGGGCACCCAGCCTGCTGTCGGCACACTACCTTTATGGAAAGTCGCTGGACCACATCAAGGCGCAGGTCACCCGTCCGCGCAACGGGGTGATGCCCGCCTGGGTCGACCGGCTCGACCCGGCCACCATCAAGTCGCTGACGGTCTATGTCCACTCCTTCGGGGGTGGTCAGTAGACCTGCGCTTGAATGAGACCTGAAACGGGGCGGGGAGGCCGGTTGAGAGGCCGGATTTCCCGGCCCATTTGATCCGGCGCAAGGTGTGACGCTTTGCACCGGTCTATTTTGAAACAACGCTGATAATTTGACCAGCGTGACGAGGCGGCTGCACTGAGCCGCTTCCGGCTTGAACTGGCTGGCGGCCATCCGGACGCACCCTCTCGGATGCAGGACTGCCGGCCGGAATCCCGGCGAACGATCCTATTGGGGCTGGATCGGTGAAGAGAGGACGGACGGTATGTCTGCGGACACCGATACGCATGAGGGCGAACACTCCGAAGAGTGGTTTGCGTCGGCCAAGAAAATCTACCCCATGGCAACACACGGTCTGTTCCGGCGGATCAAGTGGGCTTTGCTGTTCATCACTCTGGGCATCTATTATTTTCTGCCCTTCATCCGCTATGACCGCGGTCCGAACGCGCCCAGCCAGGCTGTCCTGATCGATATGGACCACCGGCGGGCCTATTTCTTCTTCATCGAGATCTGGCCGCAGGAAGTCTATTACCTGACCGGGCTTTTGATCATTGCCGCCGTCGCTCTCTTCCTGATGAACGCGGTTGCCGGGCGGATCTGGTGTGGCTACCTGTGTCCGCAAACCGTCTGGACGGATCTGTTTTTGTGGGTGGAACGCAAGGTGGAGGGGGACCGGCGCGAACGGATCGCCCTCGACAAGGATCCGTTTACATTCGACAAGCTGCGCAAACGCGCCACCAAGCACTTTCTGTGGCTGATGATAGCCTGGTGGACCGGCGGTGCCTGGGTGCTTTATTTCAACGATGCCCCGACCCTGGTCTGGCAGCTGCTGACCCTTCAGGCACCCATGGCCGCCTATGTGTGGATCGCGATCCTGACCGCGACCACCTATCTGCTCGCCGGCTTCATGCGGGAGCAGGTCTGCGTTTATATGTGCCCCTGGCCGCGCATCCAGGCGGCCTTGACCGACGAAAAGGCGCTCAATGTCACCTACCGCTGGGACCGGGGCGAACCGCGCGGATCTCTCAAGCAAAACAAGAAACTGGCTGCCCAGGGCCTGCCGGCCGGGGATTGCATCGACTGCTACCAGTGTTTTCAGGTCTGCCCAACCGGGGTTGATATCCGCAAAGGCATGCAGCTCGATTGCATTCAATGCGGTCTGTGCATTGATGCCTGCGACAACATCATGACCAGGATCGGAAAGCCGACCGGGTTGATTGGCTATGATACGGACGAGAATATCGAGCGCCGCCTGGAAGGCAAGGAGCCGGTTTACGAGATTGTCCGGACCCGAACAGTCATCTATGCGGCCGTCATCGCGGTGGTCGGGGCGATCATGCTGTTTGCGCTCATCAACCGGGATTTTGCCGATATCAGTGTCTTGCATGACCGCAATCCGGTTTTTGTCGAACAGTCCGACGGATCGGTCCGCAACGGCTATACGGTGCGCCTGTCCAACAAACGGCGCCATGACCGGGCGTTCATGCTCCATGTGGAAGGCATGCCGGCCAATACCAAGGTGGAAGCGGTCGGCGCCGAGGCTACCTTTGCCGGGCGGCCGATTATCGAGGTCGGGCCGGACACGACCCGCGAAGTGCGGGTGATTGTCGTGTCTCCTCCCTGGGAAGAGATGCCCCATTCGACCCCTGTCACCTTCCGCATCACCGAAAGCGTGATGGGGGAAGTGGTGACGGCAAAAGATACCTTCAAAGCACCAGGCAAACCCTGAGGAGGCCCGGATGACACTGGTTCAGACCCCCATGAAAGACCCCAAGCCCATAACGGGAAAAACCGTGCTGGCCTGGCTGTTAGGCTTCTTTGCCGTTGTCTTTGCTGCAAATGCGGTCTTCATCTATCTCGCGCTCGGGTCCTTCCCGGGCGTGGTGGTGGAAAGTTCCTATGAGGCGGGTCAGGCTTATAACCGGGAACTGGCGGCCGCAAAGGTCCAGGCAGGTCTGCACTGGCAGGTATCCAGCAGCGTCGAACGGACGGGAACAGGCGGTGCCCGCATTCTGGTTGAAGCGGCTGATGCTGCCGGAGTGCCGCTCTATGGGGTGGAGATCAGGGCCTATCTCAGGCATCCGGCCCACGCGCTTGCAGATGTGGACACGGTGCTAAAGGCCGATGGCGGCGGCCGCTATGTGGCGGACCTGAACGCCATTCCGGCCGGGAACTGGACGCTGATCCTGGAAATTGACCGGGATGGAGACCGCAAGTTCAAATCCGAAAACCGTATTTTCCTGAAGGACTGAAGCGACACACGCTGTGACGATACACCAAAGAGACTGGCAAGCCTTTGTCACCCCCGGACAGGAAGACGGCTCGGTTCATATGGATCTGGCCGTTGACGGGATCACCTGCGCTGCCTGTATGGGAGATATCGAGCGCGGCTTGAAACGCCTGCCCGGGATTCGCAAAGCCCGTGTCAATCTCACCAGCCAGCGGCTTGCGGTCGAGTGGGCGGAAGATCAGACGGGGGCTGATGCGATTGTCGGGGAACTGGCACGGCTCGGCTATACGGCCCATCCCTTCGACCCGGCCAGCCAGAAGGAACGCCAGGACAAGATGGGCAAACATCTGCTGCGCTGTCTGGCCGTGGCAGGGTTTGCGGGCATGAACATCATGCTCCTGTCCGTCTCGGTCTGGTCGGGCAATGCCACGGATATCACACCGGAAACCAGAGATTTCTTCCACTGGCTGTCGGCCCTGATCGCGCTGCCCACGGTCGCTTATGCGGGACGGCCTTTTGTAAAAAGCGCTTTTGGCGCACTGGCGGCCGGGCGGCTTAACATGGATGTGCCCATCGTGATCGGGGTGTTTCTGGCCGTTGCCCTCTCGGTGGTCCAGACGCTGCAGCATCAGCATCACGCCTATTTTGAATCGGCCGTCATGCTGCTGTTCTTCCTGCTGGTGGGCCGGTATCTCGACCACAATATGCGCGGGCGCACCCGATCCTTTGCAGAGAATATCGCGGCCCTCAAGGCGGAAGTCGCCGCCCGGATCGCGCCGGACGGGACCGTGCGTGAAGTGCCCCTGTCGAAGATCGTGTCCGGGGATCTGGTTCTGGTCTCAGGCGGAGACCGGGTCCCGGTTGACGGTACGGTGGAGACGGGCCAGTCGGAAATCGACCAGAGCCTTGTCACCGGAGAAAGTGTTCTGGTGCCTGTCACAGAAGGTCAAAGGGTTTATGCCGGCACCTTGAACGGGGCCGGGAGCCTGCAGGTGCGGGTCGAGGCGGCCTCGGGGGCGACCCTTCTGGATGAGGTCAACCGGCTTCTGGAAACCGCTTCCCAGGCGAAATCCGCCTATGTGCGCCTGGCAGACCGGGCGGCCCGTCTTTATGCCCCGCTGGTGCACGGGGCCGCCGCGCTCACCTTTCTGGGCTGGCTTGTGGCCGGTCTTTCCTGGCAGCCTGCCCTGGTGATTTCGATTTCCGTTTTGATCATCACCTGTCCATGTGCGTTGGGGCTTGCGGTTCCGGCGGTTCAGGTGGTTGTGTCCGGGCAGTTGTTCCGCAGGGGCGTGCTGCTCAATTCCGGCGATGCGATTGAACGGCTGGCTGAGGTTGACACGATCCTGTTTGACAAGACCGGCACTTTAACCCTTGCCGAGCCGGAGCTTTGCGGGCGGATCGATCCTGCGGATGACACGCTGGCGCTTGCCGGACGCCTGGCCCTTGCCAGCCGCCATCCGCTTTCTGCTGCGCTCGTCAAGGCGACCGGTGCGCTTGTGCCGCTGCCGGAGGTGGAGGAGATCGCGGGGGCCGGACTGGAGACAGTCTTCGCAGGAGTGTCCTTGCGGCTTGGCAGCCCGTCATTCTGCGGTGCCAGCCCTGGCAGCGTGGACAAGACCTTGAAAACCTTTCCCGATGCGTCCCTTCTGGCTGTGCGGCATGGGGAGCAGCCGGTTCGCTTGCTTGCCTTCCGTCAGCGCTTGCGGCCCGATGCGGGCACTGTTGCCAGCCTGCTGCGGGCACGCGGCTACCGGCTTGAGATTGTGTCGGGGGATACGGAACCCTCTGTGGCCGCGTGTGCAGCAGCGCTTCAGATCAGCACCTGGACGGCGGGCATGAAACCAGCGCAGAAAATTGCCCGGCTGGAGGCCTTGCAGGCGGAGGGAAGCAAGGTGCTGATGGTGGGTGACGGGCTGAATGACGCTCCGGCGCTTGCGGGCGCCCACGTGTCCCTGTCTCCGGTGTCTGCGGTGCATTTGAGCCAGGCGGCCGCAGATGCTGTCTTCCTCGGCGACCGGTTGCAGCCGGTGGCCGACGCACTGCGGCTCTCCAAAAAAGCGCGGGCGGCCATTGAACAGAACCTCTGGCTCTCGGCCCTGTACAATGTGGTGGCCGTTCCGGTGGCGGTTGCCGGGTTCGTGACACCGCTGATGGCAGCCGTTGCCATGTCCGCGTCTTCTCTGGCGGTGACTGCAAATGCCCTGAAACTAAGATGGGGCGATGGAAACAGGGCAGTATCCGTCGCCAGGGCCCCTGGCGCCGGACCGGACCTCAAGAAAGGCTTGGCAGACTGATGGATGTTCTGATTTTCCTCATCCCGATCGCGCTCCTTCTCGGCGCAATTGGCCTGCTGGCGTTCCTGTGGTCCCTCAAGACCGGTCAATATGACGATCTGGAAGGGGCCAAGTGGCGCATCCTGGAAGATGACGATTTGCCCGGCAATTCCCGCTAAAAAGGGGAAACTGAGGGCCGTTATTCAAAAAGGTCAATCGGGGAAAAGGCCAGAAAACTGGAAGAAGAGGATATTCCGGCTGGCCGGTCTCAGGCCAGGATGTTGGACAGGGCCATGGCGACGGCAAGAAGCACGAGCCCGACACCGGACAGAAGCAGCATGTTCTCCTGCAAGCCGCTGGTCCCGGGCACAGACGGTTCTTGCTCGCTTGGCTGCGGCGCCTTCTGTCTGCTGTGGTCCGTATCTGTGGTCATTGCGCTCGTGATCATTGCATTGATGCATCTTTTCGTTCGTGTGAGAGCTGAAGATGCCAGAACAGCTCTGAAAACCGCGTTAACCGATGGCACTCAAAAAGATTAATTCTTCGCAAGATTACCGGGATGTGAAGCCCGCTGAAGAAACACACATCTTCCTTCCGCCTGGCCGCTTGCCAACGCCTGTACCGCAGAGCGCGTTGGAGCGCTGCGTATAACCCATTCTTCAGATTTTTATGGGAAGACTTGCTGAACCAAGGAGGAATTGGTGAGCCTGGATCTTGCTTCTTTGACGTTTTTGCTGGTCGAAGACAGTGCCTATATGCGCACAATTCTGCGGACGATGCTGCAGGGGTTTGGTGCGCGCCGGATTGTGGAAGCCGAGGACGGAGCCTCAGGTCTGGAAGCGATGGACCGTGCCAATCCGGACATTCTGATCCTGGACTGGGTGATGCCCATTCTGGACGGAGCTGATATGGTGCGCATGATCCGCAGTCCGAACAATCCTTTCGCCTATATCCCGATCATCATGGTGACCGCGCATACGGAGCGCAGCCGCATTGTCGAGGCCCGGCGGCTCGGTGTGCATGAATTGCTGTCCAAGCCGATTTCCGCCAAATCGCTCTATCAAAGGGTGTCCAGCGTGATCCTGCAGCCGCGGGACTTCATCAAGACCGCGACCTATTTCGGTCCGGCACCGCGGGAAATCCGCAACCGTCAGAAAATTTGGCAAGGGGCTCCGGGGCAGCCTCAGGGCCAAGAGGACGGCCAGGGCGAAAACGTCACCGCTGTTGGTTGATCTCTTCGAAAAAGGGGCGTAAGCCGAATGCCTGCCCAGTCTCAGGCTGCTGAGGAAGCCCCCATCTGTGCTGCCTGTCTGGAGGCCGCATCAAGCGCGTCGGCGAACTGGGCCAGGACGTCGAGGTCAACAGTGTAATTGTCGAGAAGAAATTGAGACAGGACATCAATCGGAAGATGCTGATAGCCTTCAATTGCCGCCATCAGGGCTTCAGGTGTATCCAGCCGTTCGCGAAGCTTCATTTTTATCTTCCGCCGAATTGATCTCTTACCGACAATGAGACGACATGGTTAATACTGCGTAAAACCCCTCCGTGCAAGCGCCCGGCGCGCACTGTGGGAATGTGTGATCAATCGTCCACAGCCTTTTGTGGGAATGCCGTAAGAACTACTGGTAAAAGCCATGAATAAGTCGCAATTTCACAATGTTTTTCACGAGGAACTTCATGGCAAATTCCGTTTATATACTGAATGGTCCGAATCTTAACCTGCTAGGCCAGCGGCAGCCGGAGATCTACGGCCATCAAACTTTGGACGACGTTCGTCAGCTTTGTGAAGAGCAGGCCGGGGCAGCGGGAATGCAGCTTGTGTTCCGTCAGAGCAATGCGGAACATGACCTTGTGGACTGGATACAGGAAGCTCGGCAACAGGCGGGGGCGATCATCATCAACCCGGCGGCCTATTCCCATACGTCCGTGGCCATTCTGGATGCGCTTAATGCCTGCGACTGCCCGGTTGTGGAGGTGCATATCTCCAACATCCACAAACGCGAGGAGTTCCGGCACCATTCCTACGTGTCCCGGCGCGCCGACGCCGTGATCGCGGGCTGCGGCACCGAGGGCTATCTCCTGGCTTTGCAGTGGGCTGCAAAGCGGCTGGGCAGCAAGGATTAGAGTATGGTGCAGACTTAGCGCACGATACTCTAAACAAGGCTGATGTTCAGTAGCCGTTTCCGCGGAAGAATTCGCGCACGACCGTCTTCCAGAGGATCTGCAGATCCAGGAGGAAGGACTGCCTTTGCAGATATAGAAGATCATAGTCCAGCCGCATGCGGGCGGAGAGCGCATTGACTGTCTCACCCCGGAAACCGTTGACCTGAGCCAGACCGGTGATGCCGGGCCGGACTTTGTGCCGCTTCATGTAACGTGTGTCGAACTGCTCATAGGGCAGACCGGCTGCCAGCATTCCAGGTACATGCGGACGAGGCCCGACCAGGGACATGTCGCCTGTCAGCACATTCACCAGTTGCGGCAATTCGTCGAGATTGCTCCTGCGCAGAAATGACCCGGCCAGCGTGACACGGGGGTCGTTTGTGACGGTCTGGGTGACGCCGGAGCGGTCGCACATATCGACCCGCATGGAGCGGAATTTCAAAATTGTAAAAGGCACACCGTCTTTGCCGTAGCGCTGCTGGCGGAAAAGCACGGGCCCCTTGCTTGTTGCCTTTATGGCAAGGGCAATAAGGGCAAAGAGGGGGGCCAGAAGGACCAGTCCAGCGCCTGCGCCGCAGACATCGAAACAACGCTTTAAGAACGCTTTGGCACGGCCCGGAGCCGAATAGGTGCTGGGGGGCACATTGTCCTGTCCAAACAGGGGCGGATGCAGGGGAACCGGGGCAGACGCATCACGTGGCAGATGGCGCCTTGTGTCGTCGTATCTTACGGATTCATTTGCCAAATTCAGCAAGCCTCAAGCCTGTGCGCACGGTCCAAACGGGTCTGGAAGCAACTTAGAGGAATGTGCTTTTGCGCGCTATGAAATCATTAATAAGTGGTTAATTGAAAGCGTAAAATCCTTTTTGAATTGGCGTCTTGTTAGCACTGCAGTTCAGATGCCGCAACGGTGCTGGAGCGGTTTGTCTGGTAAAATTTTGTAAGAATAGAAAAAAACTGCCGGCGCCAGTGGCGCCGGCAGTTTTGAATGGCATCGCTCTTGGATGTCTTGGTTGTTTTCTTAGTAGCTGCGACCAACACTTGTGTAATCGAAGCCGCGGGTCTCCATGTAGTCCGGCTTATAGATGTTTCTGAGATCCACCACTTTCGGGGTCTTGACCAGCTTTTTGACCCGCTCCAGATCAAGGGCGCGGAACTGGTCCCATTCTGTCACGATGACAACCACATCGGCATTTTCAATCGCGTGGTAGGGGCCGTCGCAGAATAGGACGTCAGTCATCATTTTCCCGGCCTCTTCCATGCTGGCTGGGTCATAGGCGCGCACCGTTGCCCCGGCTGCCTGCAATTTTGCGACAATGTCAATGCTCGGCGCTTCGCGCATGTCATCCGTGTTCGGCTTGAAGGCGAGTCCAAGCAGCGCGATCGTCTTGCCGGCCACGTCTCCACCCATGAAGTCGATGACCTTGTCCGCCATCTTCTTCTTGCGCTCTGCATTCACCTCGATCACGGAATCCACGATCTTGAGGCTGGAATTGGCGTCGGCCGCGATCTTGGAAAGGGCCAGCGTGTCCTTCGGAAAGCAGGAGCCGCCATAGCCAGGACCCGCATGCAGGAATTTCGAGCCGATCCGGTTGTCCAAACCGATACCGCGGGAAACCTCCTGAACATTGGCTCCGACGCTTTCGCACAGATCCGCAATCTCGTTGATGAAGGTGATCTTGACCGCAAGAAACGCATTGGCGGCGTATTTGATGAGTTCCGATGTGCGACGGCGTGTCACGATGATCGGCGTCTCATTCAGATAGAGCGGGCGGTAAAGTTCGCGCATGACCTCGGCCGCCGCTTCATCATCCGTGCCAACCACAACCCGGTCCGGGCGTTTGAAATCGTTGATCGCAGCGCCTTCGCGCAGGAATTCCGGGTTGGACACAACCGCAAACTTGGCGTCTGGATTGGTCTTGCGGATGATCGCCTCCACCTCGTCACCGGTTCCGACCGGCACGGTCGATTTGGTCACAATCACCGTGAAGCCTTCGATCAGGCCTGCGATTTCTTCTGCGGCCGCGTAGACATAGGACAGGTCCGCATGGCCATCGCCCCGGCGGGTCGGGGTGCCGACCGCGATGAACACCGCATCGGCCTGGCGGATGGCCTCGCTCGGATCGGTCGTGAAATAGAGCCGCTCTTCGGATACGTTCTTGGCCACGAGATCCTGAAGACCGGGCTCATAGATCGGAATGCGCCCGTCGTTCAAAGCATCAATCTTGGAGGCGTCTTTATCAATACAGGTCACCACGTGACCGAAATCGGCAAAACATGTTCCGGAAACGAGACCGACATAGCCGGTCCCAATCATTGCAACGCGCATGGTAAAATTCCAGTTTCTGACGTTGACCCAAGGCCTGAAGCTCAAGCGCCCTGCGTGACAGCGGGCTGAGAGCTTAACAGCCCGTAGCACGACTTGAGAACCGATGGCTAGTCCCAAAGCCGTCGCAGTCAGGTGTGCTGCAGACCGGGCGGACCTGCGGCGCTAGACAGTCAGAAACCGCCGGACCTCGGTTTCCGACAGATCTGCGCCGGAGCCGGACAGAACGATTTCGCCCCGGTCCATGACGGCATAGTCATCGGCAAGGTCACGGGCAAACTCGAAATACTGCTCCACCAGCACAATCGCCATGGTGCCCTGGTCGCGCAGCCAGGTGATGGCCCGGCCGATATCCTTGATGATCGAAGGCTGAATGCCCTCTGTCGGCTCGTCCAGGACCAGCAGCCGGGGCCGGGTCACGAGCGCCCGGGCGATGGCAAGCTGCTGCTGCTGGCCCCCCGACAGGTCGCCGCCGCGTCGGCCAAGCATGTCTTTGAGCACCGGGAACAAGTCGAAAATCGTCTCGGGAATGAACCTGTCCTTGCGGCTGATCGGGGCATAGCCGGTTTCCAGATTTTCCTTCACCGAAAGTAGAGGGAAGATCTCCCGGCCCTGGGGAACCAGCGCAATGCCTTTGCGGGCCCGGGCATGGGCGGGCAGGTTGGAGATATCCTCACCCTCCCAAAGGATCCGGCCGCTGCTGATGCCATGCTGCCCGGCAACAGCGCGCAAGGTGGAGGTCTTGCCGACCCCGTTGCGGCCCATGAGACAGGTGACTTTGCCGGTTTCAGCGGTCAGCGAGATCCCTTTGAGCGCCTGGGCGGCGCCGTAGTGAAGATTGATGTTTTCGACTTCAAGCATTGTCTTGGACCTTCGGTCAAACGGGAAGCGGCCTGAAAGCCTCTCCTTGGTAAACAGGGACAGGACCTGCTCTAGCGGCCCAGATAGACTTCAACGACCCGCTCGTCGGCAGACACATGATCCAGCGAGCCTTCCGCCAGAACGGAACCTTCGTGCAACACGGTGACCTTCACGCCGAGCGAGCGCACAAAATCCATGTCGTGCTCCACGACAACAATCGAATGATCCTTGGCGATGTCCTTCAAAAGATCCGCCGTTTCCGCCGTTTCCGCATCAGTCATTCCGGCTGCCGGTTCGTCGACGAGAAGAAGCTTCGGATCTTGCGCCAGAAGCATTCCGATCTCCAGCCACTGTTTCTGCCCGTGGCTGAGATTGGCTGCCAGGTCATCCCGCTTTCCGGTCAGCCGGATCAGCTCCAGCAGGGCGTCGATCCTTTTTTTCTCAGCGCCGGTGATAACGTGAAACAAGGTGGCGAAAGGGCCGCGCGGGGCTTTCAGGGCCAGATCCAGATTGTCCCAGACCGTGTGGCTTTCAAACACGGTCGGCTTTTGAAACTTCCGGCCGATGCCGAGTTCGGCAATGGAGGCTTCATCTTCGCCGGTCAGATCGATGGTGCCGTTGAAAAAGACATCGCCTGTGTCCGGCCGGGTCTTGCCGGTGATCACATCCATCATCGTGGTCTTGCCGGCCCCGTTGGGGCCGATAATGGCGCGCATTTCACCCGGCACCACGGTCAGGGACAATTCGTTGAGCGCCTTGAAACCGTCAAAGGACACCGAGACCCCGTCCAGGTAAAGCAGGCTGCTGGTGCGTGTCATGATCTACTCCGCTGGCTGAGGCTGCGGGCCACCGGCAGGCTTTGCCGGTGCGTCGGGGAGGGCGCCGGACACAGCCGGGTCCTTTGGCGTCAAAGGGGCAGGGTCCGCCTTGACCGGTGGCGCCGGAGGCGTGCTGCTGTCTTCTCCCGAGCCGGTCCTGGAAGAGCGGTTGCGCCTGGACGACCAGAGAGAGCCCAGGGTGCCGACAATGCCCTTGGGCAGGAACAGGGTGACGACCACAAAGAGACCGCCCAGAGCGAACAGCCAGATATCGGGCAGGGCGGCGGTGAACCATGTCTTGGCAAAATTCACCAGAACGGCCCCAAGCACGGCACCCACAAGGGTCCCCCGGCCGCCAACCGCGACCCAGATCACCACTTCGATCGAATTGGCGGGGGCAAATTCCCCCGGATTGATGATGCCGACCTGCGGCACATAAAGCGCGCCGGCGATCCCTGCCATCATGGCAGAGAGGGTCCAGACAAACAGCTTGTAGTGCTCCACCCGGTAGCCCAGGAACCGGGTTCTGCTTTCCGCATCGCGCACGGCAACCAGGACCTTGCCCAGCTTGGAGCGGGTGATGGCCCGGCAGATCACGAAACATGCCATCAAGGCCACCCCGGAGGCGGCGAACAGACCGGCCCGCGTCGTGTCGGCCTGAATACCGAAGCCTAAAATGTCCTTGAAATCGGTCAGGCCATTGTTACCGCCAAAGCCCATGTCATTGCGGAAAAAGGCCAGCAGCAACGCATAGGTCAGTGCCTGGGTGATGATGGACAGGTAGACACCGGTCACGCGGGAGCGGAAGGCAAACCAGCCGAATATGAACGCCAGCAGGCCGGGCACCAGCAGCACCATCAGCGCCGCAAACCAGAACATGTCGAATCCGTACCAGTACCAGGGCAGCTCCTGCCAGTTCAGGAACACCATGAAATCGGGCAGGACCGGATCCCCATAGACCCCACGGGTGCCGATCTGGCGCATCAGATACATGCCCATGGCATAGCCGCCGAGGGCGAAAAACGCCGCGTGGCCCAGCGAAAGAATACCGCAATAACCCCAGACCAGATCAACCGCGAGGGCGAGCAGGGCATAGGTCAGATATTTGCCCATCAAGGTGACTGCATAGGTGGGCACATGGAAAGGGGAGCCTTCCGGCACCAGCAGATTGCCGGCCGGCACCAGAATGATCACGGCGGCCATGATGGCCAGAAACAGACTGGCCCGGGCATCCATGGCACGGAAGAGAAAGGAGGACATCATGCTTCGACTGCCCGGCCCTTGAGGGCGAACAGGCCCCTTGGACGCTTCTGGATAAACAGGATGATGAAGACGAGCACAAAGATCTTGCCGAGAACCGCCCCGGCATAAGGCTCAAGGAACTTATTGACGACGCCGAGGGTGAGTGCGCCGACCAGAGTGCCCCACAGATTGCCGACACCACCAAAAACGACCACCATGAAGCTGTCGATGATGTAGCCTTGGCCCAGATTGGGCGACACATTGTCGATCTGGGAAAGGGCAACCCCTGCAATTCCGGCAATACCGGAGCCGAGGCCGAAGGTGAGGGCGTCAATCCAGGGCGTGCGGATGCCCATGGAGGCAGCCATGCGCCGGTTCTGGGTCACGGCCCGTGTGTAAAGGCCGAAGGGGGTTCTCTTCAGAACCAGCATCAAACCGGCAAAAACCAGCAGGGCAAAGACAACAATCCACATCCGGTTATAGGTGATGGTCATCTGGCCAAGTTCGAAGGCTCCGGACATCCACTCCGGATTGCCGACTTCCCGGTTGGTGGGGCCAAACAGCGAGCGCACGGCCTGCTGCAGGATCAGCGAGATGCCCCACGTGGCCAGAAGTGTTTCCAGCGGGCGGCCGTAAAGCCAGCGGATCACGCCTCGTTCAATGGCAATGCCGATGCTGCCCGAGACCAGAAAGGCGAGCGGCAGGGCGATGAACAGGGAATAGTCGAACAGGTCAGGGGCGGAGGTGCGGATCAGCTCCTGAACCACAAAGGTCACATATGCCCCGATCATCACCATTTCCCCGTGGGCCATGTTGATCACGCCCATGACGCCGAAGGTAATCGCAAGGCCAATGGCGGCCAACAGCAGCACGGAGCCGAGGGAAATGCCGTACCAGACATTTTGCGCCGCATCCCAGGCGGCGATGGATTTTTCAATGTCTGCCGCCGCCTTCTGGGCTGCGTCTTTGACCGGCCCCTCCGCAGACTGATGCACGGAAAGCAGCAGGGACAGGGCGTCGCGGTTGCCCATTTCGGCCAAAGTGCTGATCGCGTCAAGTTTCTGCGAGGCCTCCAGTTTGGAGGAGAGCACGGCTGCGGCCCGGGCCTGTTCCATGGCCTGGCGCACCTTCGGGTCGGTTTCGGCGGCGAGCGCCGTATCAAGGGCGTCGATGCTCTCGGGATTGCTGGACTTGAAGATGGCTTTTGCCGCCGACAGGCGCACGGCCGGGTCCGCGGCCATGAGCGTCAGCGAGCCAAGCGCGCTGCGGATCACCCGGCGCAGCTTGTTGTTGACCTTGATCTTCTTGACCTCGCGCCGGCCCGCATCGCCCGCCGCTTCCAGGGTCAGGGGATCTGTCAGCGTGAACCGCTTGCCGGCTTTCTTCGCAATGAAGACATCGCCGTCCGACTTGCGGACATAAAGGTCTCCGGCGCCGAGAGCTTCCAGGGCCGGGGCAACGGCCGGGTCTCCAGTGGCGGCCAGCGCGCCGATCTGCTGTTCGGTTTCGGCATATTTGCCCTTGGCCAGCTCGTTGATCAGGGGCCTAAGGGCCTCAGGAGCGCTCTGGGCATGGACGGCCCCGGTGCACAGGACAGCCAGCAGCAGTGAGGCTAAAAAGGATTTCAAGAAGGACATCGGTCCACCAGCGTTGGAATTCAGGTGCCCTCAGTCTTGGGAACGGGCCTTTGACGGCCCCCGGGCTGAGGCGGCTGGTTGTCTGATGGGGGCTTCCCGGACCGGGTTGAAAGGGGCCGGGAAGACCAAACCGGATCAGGACGGGCTCAGACAAGCCCGCCCCGTCAGTGGCGGTTCGGGCCTTAGGAGCCGGATCCGCCGCACTTGCCGGTGGCCGTGTTGAAGTTGCCGCAGGACAGTGGCGCCCGCCAATCGGAGATCAGGTCCTTGGAACCGTCCAGATAGTCGGACCAGGCATCGCCAACTACGAGGCCGGAGGTCTCCCATACGGTTTCGAACTGGCCATCATCCTGAATCTCGCCGATCAGGACCGGCTTGGTGATGTGATGGTTCGGCATCATGGCGGAGTAACCGCCGGTCAGATTGGGAACCGAGACGCCGACAATAGCGTCGATCACCGCATCCGCATCGGTGGTGCCTGCCTTTTCGACCGCTTTCACCCACATGTTGAAGCCAATGAAATGAGCTTCCATCGGGTCGTTGGTCACGCGCTCGTCACTGCCGATATAGGCGTGCCAGGCGTCGATGAACTCGGCATTGATGTCGGTGTCGGCGGACTGGAAGTAGTTCCAGGCAGCCAGATGGCCGACGAGAGGTCCGGTGTCGAGACCGGCCAGTTCCTCTTCCCCGACGGAGAAGGCGACAACCGGAATGTCTTCCGCCTTGATGCCCGCATTGGCCAGTTCCTTGTAGAAGGGAACGTTGGCGTCGCCGTTGATGGTGGAGACCACGGCGGTTTTCTTGCCTGCGGAACCGAATGTCTTGATGTCGGACACGATCGTCTGCCAGTCGGAATGACCGAACGGCGTGTAGTTGATCATGATGTCTTCTTCAGCCACACCCTTGGACTTCAGATAGGCCTCCAGGATCTTGTTGGTCGTACGCGGATAGACATAGTCGGTACCGGCCAGAACCCAGCGCTCAACACCTTCTTCATTCATCAGGTAGTCGACGGCCGGAATGGCCTGCTGGTTCGGAGCAGCGCCTGTGTAGAAGACGTTGCGCTGGGATTCTTCGCCCTCATACTGGACCGGGTAGAACAGCAGCGAGTTCAGCTCTTCAAAGACCGGCAGAACGGACTTGCGCGACACGGACGTCCAGCAGCCGAACACAGCATCCACATCGTTCACTTCGATCAGCTCACGGGCCTTTTCGGCAAACAGCGGCCAGTCGGAGGCCGGGTCGACCACAACGGCTTCCAGCTTTTTGCCCAGAAGGCCGCCTTTTTTGTTCTGCTCTTCAATGAGCATCAGCATGGCGTCTTTCAGCGTGGTTTCCGAAATGGCCATGGTGCCGGACAGCGAATGCAGAATGCCGACCTTGATGGTCTCTTCAGCGGAGGCGCCACCAATCATGGTGGAGGTCATCAGGCCTGCCAAAGCAAATTTCGTGAGAGTTTTTTTCATGCCTTTTCCCCTTTTCAAAAGGCACCGGTTCCCGGCCGGTGCTGGGCGGCTGGAAGGTCTGCCGCCGTCGGGGAAGGATCGTGCGCCGGATCGGCCGCACTGCAACATACGTCAATTGACGTAATTGAGGTGCGTAAAACAGCGATTTCCTTAAAATGGCAATGTGATGGAATTAAATTTAAAGTTGAAAACAGTCATTGTGCCATGTAGTTTCTTGTCTGGATCCCACTGAAAATAACGGCCGTCATATCCAGAGAGGCTCCTGCTCCGGCGGGACGTCGCGGTCCTGCGTGTCCGGACAGGGGCAGAGGAGAGAGAGATGACTATTGGAACGTCGACCGGGCGCGTCAGTTTGTTGTGCCTGGGGTGGCTTATTGTGACTTTGGGTTGGATGTTAGAAGCGAAATCGCAATCGCTCTACGGGGACCCGCTGCCGTCAACCTTGATCAATGGCGATGCCTATCCCACCCCTGAAACAACGATTAACGGCTGGATCAATTTTGGCGGGCCGCCGGATATGAGCGCGATTGCCTCCCATGGCTGGGGGCTTTGGGCCGCCCTGACCACACCAACATCAACCCCCGTGCCGGGCTTTGAAGGCGGCCGGATCTACAACACCTGGCTGAGCCCGGAACAGGTCCGCGATCTTCCATCTGCAGCGCTGACAGCGTCGGCGGATGGGGCCAAGTCTTCACTGACCCTGACAGCACCTGCCCAATTCGCCCGCATTCCGCAACAGGCCATGGCGCTCATGGCTGAAGCCGGCAGTTCTCCGGTCCTGAACATTACTGAGAGCGTGGCCTATAGCCCGGCTGCTGCCCAGCATGCCCATTCCGCGCAGCTCTTGAAGACAAGCACGCTCTCCGGACTTCAAAAGCCCGGCCAGATCGCCAAAATCCCGGATTTTCCGTTTGATGCCATGGCGGTGAAACCGGTTTTTGCACCGATCACACAAGCCTCGCTGGAAAACGGCCTGTTCAAGATGGCTGCCTGGCCCGGAACGCCATCGCCGCCGGAAGCGTTTCCGTCCAACAAATGGGGGCAGTGTGTCTATGTGGACCCTTCCAACAATGGCAGCGGCAATGGTTCTGTGGATCCGACCTGCTCCAACCCGACGCCCGTAACCACATATAATCTCAGTGATTTCATTACCTTGACCGTCACCGATGCCAAGCAGATCGGCCTGGCGACCGGGTCCGGGGATCTGCAGCCGGGGGATTTCATGATCCTTGTTGGCATGCATGTCTCCACGCGGGAGATCACCCAGTGGACCTGGCAGTCCTTCTGGTGGACGCCAAATCCGGAGGCGCCCCACAGCCCAAGTGACGCGGTGATTGCGGCAGCGCGCCCTAGCGGCCTTGAAGCGCCTGCCAATCACTATGCCATGACAACGGCCTATATGATGGTTCTGCCAGCGCAGCCAGTGGAAGGGGGCGAAAATGTCGGCGAGCCACTGGCCGCCTATAATCCGCATCTCGAAGCGCCCTTTCCTCCAAGCGTCTTTTCCATCAAAAGGCCGATCAACGGAACGCAGATCACCGAATATGGTGTGCAGAGCAACTGCATGACCTGTCACGCCATGGCCAATTACGGCGGCAGCAGCACAAAGCTCGGCTATGGCGCCGATTTTTACATCGGGCGCGATGACCCGGCCTTTATCGATTCCGTGCAGACGGATTTTCTCTGGTCGATCCCGGACACAGCCAACTAGAAACGGCGCTGCCCGGCAGGTTTCAGGGTTTGACCCAGCGGTTTGCTTTTGCCCTGGCTGGCGGTTTTTGAAGACGCGCCAGCCAGGGGAGTTTACTGTTTCCCCCGCGCGGAGATCTGTCCGGCACGAATTGTGCTTTGGATAAAGTCTTGGCTGAAATCGGGCCTGTGATGACAAGACGCGCCAGAGCGCGCGATTAAGAATTGGGCATATGATGATTTGTTGGGCGGGGGCGCCCGTATGACCGCCCGTCAGCGCATTCTGCCGGTCCGGCGGCAATACAACAAATGGGTCAACAACCAGACCCTGGAAGACTATGCCCTGCGCTTTACCGCCAAGGGGGCGCGCCGGTTCTCCTCACGGGCCATTTCCCAGACCGCCATCGGCGCGATTTCCTTTCTGGCGCTGGAGGCCATAGGCGGCGCGATTACCCTGTCGCACGGCACGGCCAATGCTTTTGTGGCAATCCTGGTGGGCAGTCTGGTGCTGCTGGTCGTCGGTTTGCCCATCAGCCGCTATGCCATGCGTTATGGGGTGGATATCGACCTTCTGACGCGCGGGGCCGGGTTCGGCTATATCGGCTCCACGGTCACCTCGCTGATCTATGCCAGTTTCACCTTCATCCTCTTTGCCATTGAAGCCTCGATCATGTCGAGCGCGCTGGAATTCGCCTT
This sequence comes from Roseibium sp. AWQ4_254, assembly GCF_056161025.1. Lineage (NCBI taxonomy): Bacteria > Pseudomonadati > Pseudomonadota > Alphaproteobacteria > Hyphomicrobiales > Stappiaceae > Roseibium > Roseibium sp. AWQ4_254. The sequence goes on along the minus strand of NZ_JBSWYH010000025.1, from coordinate 8,373 downwards.
CGGCCTGCCGCTCTGGCTCGGCTACATCATCAGCGCGGCGGCCGTTATTCCCCTTGTGACCCATGGGATCACCTGGATCAGCCGGTTTCAGCTGGCCACTCAGCCGTTCTGGATCATTCTCAACATTCTGCCCTTCGTGTTCATCGCCTTCACCGACTGGCAATCGGTCGGCACCTGGCTGGCCTTCTCCGGCATTGATCCGCAGACCCTTGCGCCCCGCGAAGATGCGGGCGGCTGGGAGAGTGTCAACCTGATCAGTTTCGGGGCGGCGACGGCGGTTATTCTCGCGCTGATGGCCCAGATCGGCGAGCAGGTCGACTTCCTGCGCTTTTTGCCCGCCGACGACTTCAAGCGCCGGCGGCACCGCCTTGCCCTGTTTCTGGCGGGGCCCGGCTGGGTGGTGCTGGGGGCGCCCAAGATGATCGCAGGCTCGTTTCTGGCGGTTCTGGTGTTGTCCCACGGGGTGCCTGTCGGCCATGCGGACGAGCCTTCGCGCATGTATGCGGTCGCCTTCGGCTACATGATCCCCAACGAGACCTTGGTGCTGCTGCTGATGGCTGCTTTTGTGGTGGTAGCCCAGCTCAAGATCAACGTGATGAACGCTTATGCGGGCTCGCTTGCCTGGTCGAATTTCTTCTCCCGCCTGACCCATTCCCATCCCGGCCGGGTGGTCTGGCTGGTCTTCAATGTGGGCATTGCGCTTCTCCTCATGGAACTGGGGATCTATCGGCTCCTTGAAGAGACGCTGGGAATTTTCTCCATCATAGCCATGGCCTGGCTGTCGGCGATTTCCGCCGATCTGTTCATCAACAAGCCGCTCGGCCGGTCGCCACCGGGGATCGAATTCAAACGGGCCCATCTTTACGACATCAACCCGGTTGGCACGGGCGCCATGCTGCTGGCCGCCGGGCTGGCACTTGCGGCCCATTTCGGCCAGTTCGGTGATCTTGCCGCCGCTTTGGCAACCTTTCTGGCCATGGCGGTGGCCTTTGTGGCGGCGCCGCTGATCGCACTGGCGACCAAGGGCCGGTTCTATCTGGCCCGCAAGCCCCGCGCCGGTTGGCAGACGCGGGAGCACATTGCCTGCTCGATTTGTGAAAACCCGTTTGAGCCGGAAGACATGGCCTATTGCCCGGCCTATCAGGCGCCGATCTGCTCGCTCTGCTGCTCGCTGGATGCGCGGTGTCATGATGCCTGCAAGCCCAAGGCCCGGGCGGCCCACCAGGTGGGCACTGTCGCTGCGCTGGTGCTGCCGGGCCGCGTTCTGGCCCAGCTCGGCACCCGTCTGGGACGCTATGCGCTGGCCTCGATCTTTTCCGTAACCGGTCTCGGGCTGGTGCTCTTCACGATCTATTCCCAGGCCGAAAGCCGGTTGGGGGACCCGACGGGTCTCATGGCCCAGACCGTGACCCTGATCTTCTTTGTCTTTGCGATTGTGGCCGGGATCGCCTGCTGGTTTTTGGTGCTGGCCCATGACACGCGGCGGGTCGCGGAAGAAGAATCCGCGCGTCAGAATGCGCTGTTGCAAAAGGAAATCGATGCGCACCGGGCCACAGATGCGGCTCTGCAAAAGGCCAAGGAGGACGCCGAAGCAGCCAATCTGGCCAAAAGCCGCTATGTGGTTGGCCTCAGTCACGAACTCAGGACACCGCTCAATGCTGTGCTCGGCTATGCCCAGGTGCTGGAGCGGGATGAAACGGTGCCGGAACAGCGGCGGCCTGCGGTCAGCACCATCCGTCGAAGCGCCGAGCACCTGTCAGGCCTGATCGACGGCCTTCTGGACATTTCCCGGATCGAGGCCGGGCGCCTGCAGATCTACTCCAACGAAATCAATATTCACGAGTTCCTGGATCAGATCGTCGATATGTTCAAGATGCAGGCGAGCGCGAAGGGGCTTGGGTTTGACTTTGAAAGAGCGCCCAATCTGCCTGTTTTTGTGCGCACGGACGAAAAGCGCCTGCGCCAGATTCTGGTCAACCTCCTGTCCAATGCCATCAAGTTCACCGAGACGGGTGGCGTGCGTTTCAAGGTCACTTACCGCTCCCAGGTGGCCAGCTTCACCGTTGCCGATACCGGACCGGGCATTACGCTGGACGAGCAGGCCAAGGTGTTCGAGCCGTTCGGGCGCAGCAAGGCGGCGGGAAGCTCGAAAGTGCCGGGGCTTGGATTGGGTCTGACCATCACCAAATTGCTGACCGAAACCATGGGCGGGGCGATTGCGCTGGCCAGTGAGCCGGGCAAGGGGGCCTCCTTCGAGGTACGGCTGATGCTGGCCGCGGTCGACCGGCCGGTTGACCCCGTGCGGCTGGAGCGTCAGGTCCGGGGCTATCTGGGCGCGCGCAGATCGGTTGCCGTGGTCGATGACAATCCCGATCACAGGGCGCTGGTCCGCGATGTGCTCAAACCCCTCGGCTTCACCGTCTGGGAAGCGGAAAACGGGGCTGCCTGCCTTGCCAGCCTGTCGGACATTGCGCCCGATCTCTACCTGATCGACATCCTGATGCCCGGTATGAATGGCTGGGCGCTGGCGGCAACCTTGAGGTCAAAAGACGTCAGCGCACCGATTGTCATGCTGTCGGCCAATATTGGCGATGCGGCCCTGCGTCCGGAAGGTCCGGCCCATCACGATGCAACCCTGGCGAAGCCCTTTGATGTGGGGCGCCTGCTGGACCTTCTGCAAAAGCACATGGGGCTGACCTGGACCGAAACCCCGCTGGACGAGGGGGGCGGCCAACAGGCAACGGGCCGGTTGCATTCGCCTGGCGCAAAACATGTTGCCGATCTGATGTCCCTGGCAGACATTGGCTATGTGGAGGGGATTGAAGCCAAATTGCAGGAACTGGCGGGAACGCCGAAAAACAAGCCGCTTGTGGAGGCGCTGAACCGCCATCTCCACCGGTTTGACTTCGATGCCTACAGGGATGTCTTGAGCAAATTGGAAACCCATGACGGATGAACGCCGCGATACGGTTCTGGTGGTGGATGACAGCCCGCAAACGCTGGGCTTTGTCACCGAAGCCCTGAAAAAGACCGGGATTGCCGTTCTGGTGGCCACCAGCGGCGAGGCGGCGCTGAAAGTGTGTGACCGGGTCACGCCGGACACGATTTTAATGGATGCGGTCATGCCGGGGCTCGACGGGTTCGAGACCTGCCGGACACTCAAGCAAAACCCGATGTTGCAGCATGTGCCGGTGATTTTCATGACAGGGCTGTCGGAAACCGAACACATCATCAAGGCTCTGGAATCGGGTGGGGTCGATTTCCTGACCAAACCGATTGACGTTGACGAGCTGCAGGCCCGCATCAAGGTGCATTTGAAAAATGCCCGGTCTGTGCAAAGCGCCCATGTGGCCCTGGATGCGTCCGGCCGCCATCTTGTCGCTGTCAGCTCGAAGGGCACGGTGCTCTGGTCAACGCCGCAGATTCAGTCGCTGCTTGCGCGGGCTGGGGATGTGGACACGGTTTTAAGCCAGCTTGGCCGCGCCTTGGGGGACTGGCTTCAGGGCGCCGATGCGCAGGCGGGCAGCCGCCGCCCGTTCATGCTGCCCTTGCCGAATGACCTGTCCGTGCAGCTGCATCCTCTGGGTGGGGTCGGGCCGGATGAAAACCTTTTCCGCGTGACCGCCGAAGACGAGGCTGGCCAGATCGGGGCGCTGCAGGCGCGGTTTGACCTGACACAGCGTGAGGCCGAAGTGCTGATCTGGATCGCCAAGGGCAAGTCCAACAAGGATATCGGTGAGATCCTTGGCCTGTCGCCGCGCACGGTCAACAAGCATCTGGAACAAATCTTCGTCAAACTGGGCGTTGAAAACCGGGCCTCTGCTGCGGTGCGGGCGGCGGAAGTCATCTACGCTTTTTAAGACTGTGTCGTGGTCACGCCGCAGGCAAAGCGCTTTGCCTGCAGCACTGAAATCTCTGATGTCAGGCAGCGGGCGGCACATCCGGCGAAACGCCTTGGTCTCACGGGCGCTGCCGTATGCGGAAAGCGCAGGATCAGAAAAACGCAGTGTCTTCGTTTTCGGGTTGCTTATAGCGGAGCGCCGGGCTTTGAAAAACGCGGGCCCGCCGCCCTCTGGCCGTCTGATACCAACCTCAATAGATAGAAACCCATCTGATGGCGCTGGTCCGGATTGGCCGGCAAGGCGCGTTGCGCAGGACGGCCTTTTTGGCCGTTCAAGCGGCGCAACGCAGTCCGGCGGGCCGGAGCAGGCCACCGAGGCCGTGTTTGGGGACTGTTCAGCTGCGTCCCAGGTTTTGAACGATAAACCATATCGCCCTGCAACCTGCTCCTTACCGAACAGTCCCCAAACACGGTCAGATCGGTTCCTAGCTATCGAGGTTGGTATGAGCCTCAAACGTGGAGCGGCTGAAGCTGCGAACCGTTCGCAACAAGCTTGACAGTTGCAAATGATTTGCAATATCAATTGCAGAAATCGCGTAACCCCCCTCTCAGGAGTTTGGAATGGTCAAGAAATTGGTTCTGGCGGCTGCGCTGGCGGCCATGCTGTCCTCTATTACGGGCGCTGCACAGGCCGCGGACAAGATGAAGGTGGTGACAACCTTCACTGTGATTGCGGATATGGCGAAGAATGTTGCCGGGAATGCAGCCGACGTGGTGTCCATTACCAAGCCGGGCGCGGAAATTCATGGCTACCAGCCCACACCGCAGGATATCGTCCGGGCATCTGATGCGGATCTGATCCTGTGGAACGGGCTGAATCTGGAGCGCTGGTTCAAGCAGTTCGTCGCCCAGATCGGTGACGTGCCGTCTGTCACCGTGAGTGATGGTATCAAACCGATTGCCATCAACTCCGGCGCCTATAAGGGCAAACCCAATCCCCATGCCTGGATGGGGCTCGAAAATGCCCAGATCTATGTCGACAACATCGTGACGGCGTTTTCCAGGCAGGACCCGGCCAATGCGGCGGTCTACAAGAAAAACGGCGAGGCCTATAAGGCAAAGCTGCGCGCGGCCATCGGCCCCTTGCGAAAGAGCGTGGCCGCAATCCCCGAAGGGCAGCGCTGGCTGGTCACCTGCGAAGGCGCGTTCAGCTATCTGGCCCGGGACTTCGATATGAAGGAGCTCTATCTGTGGCCGATCAATGCGGATCACATGGGCACTCCCCAGCAGGTGCGCAAGGTGATTGACGGGGTGAAAGAGCATCATATCCCGGTGGTATTTTGCGAAAGCACGGTAAACACGGCGCCAGCCAAGCAGGTCGCCCGGGAGACCGGTGCGAAGTATGGCGGGGAGCTTTATGTGGATTCTCTGAGCAAGCCCGGCGGCAAGGTGCCGACCTATCTGGACCTTCTGAAGGTGACCGCCGGAACTGTCGCCAACGGACTGAAATCGGCCGCGCATTGAGGCCTGTGCACGGCCTCGTGGCTCTGCGCTGCGAGGCCGCAATTGTGATGTCATGAATTGTGCTCTTTAATGGGAACCCCCGTGCTGCAAATTCTCAAGGACCCGGAAATGGATGTGACCGCGCCAGCGGAGACCGGCGGCCTCTCCGCCGAAGATGTGACCGTGACCTACCGGAACGGCCACACGGCCCTGTGGAATGCCAGTTTCGCCATACCGCGCGGCACGGTCACGGCGCTGGTCGGGGTCAACGGGGCAGGCAAATCCACCTTGTTCAAGGCCATCATGGGTTTCGTTCCGGCGGCCAGCGGGCGGATACGCATTCTGGATCTGCCGGTAGAAGACGCTTTAAGGCGCAATCTGGTGGCCTATGTGCCCCAGTCCGAAGAAGTCGATTGGTCTTTTCCGGTGCTGGTGGAAGACGTGGTCATGATGGGCCGCTATGGCCATATGGGCTTTTTCCGCCGGCCCCGGCAGGAAGACCGGGAGGCGGTCGATCAGGCGCTTCTAAGGGTCAACATGCAGGACTTCCGGCACCGCCAGATCGGCGAATTGTCCGGCGGCCAGCGCAAGCGGGTGTTTTTGGCGCGGGCTCTGGCCCAGGACGGCCAGGTGATCCTGCTGGATGAGCCCTTTACCGGCGTGGATGTGAAAACGGAAGACCAGATCGTCGCGCTTTTGAAAGAGCTGCGCGACGAGGGCCGGGTGATGCTGGTCTCAACCCACAATCTCGGATCGGTTCCCGAATTCTGCGACCGTACGGTTCTGGTCAAAGGCACGGTGCTGGCCTATGGCGCAACGGCGGCGATCTTTACCCGGGCCAATCTGGAACAGGCCTTTGGCGGTGTGCTGCGCCACTTCACCATCTCCGACGAGACCCTGCATACGGATGGCGATCCGCGCAAGGTCACCATCCTGACCGATGACGAGCGGCCTTTCGTGCAATATGGCGATGAGGTTCAAACAACGGAGGGCGGCCGGTGATCGATCTCCTCACGGAACCTTTCGGCTATGCCTACATGCTCAATGCCATGTGGGTGTCGGCACTGGTGGGCGGGGTCTGCGCGTTTCTGTCCGCCTATCTGATGCTGAAGGGCTGGTCGCTGATCGGCGATGCCCTGTCCCATTCCGTGGTGCCGGGGGTCGCGGGAGCCTATATTCTCGGCCTGCCGTTTTCGCTCGGCGCTTTTCTGGCGGGCGGGATGGCGGCGGCCGCCATGCTGTTCCTGTCCGAACGCTCCGGCCTCAAGGTGGACGTGATCATCGGGCTGATCTTCACCGCTTTTTTCGGGCTTGGGCTGTTCATCGTGTCGGTCAATCCGGTCTCCGTGTCCATTCAGACCATCACCATGGGCAATATTCTGGCGATCACGCCGGAGGACACGCTTCAGCTTGCCATTATCGGGTTTGTGTCCCTGGCGGTGCTGCTGGCCAAGTGGAAGGACCTGATGGTGACCTTCTTCGATGAAAGCCACGCGCGCACCATCGGCCTGAAGCCGGGGCTGCTGAAGGCGGTTTTTTTCGTGCTTCTGTCCGCCTGCGTGGTGGCGGCCATGCAGACGGTCGGCGCCTTTCTGGTGATTGCCATGGTGGTCACGCCGGGGGCGACCGCCTATCTGTTGTGCGACCGGTTTCCCCGGCTGATTGCCCTGTCGGTGGCTATCGGGACCCTTACCAGTTTTTCCGGCGCCTATATCAGCTATTTTCTGGACGGGGCGACCGGCGGCATCATTGTCGTATTGCAAACCCTGGTCTTCCTGGCCACCTTTTTGCTGGCACCCAAACATGGGCTGCTGGCGGCTCGCCGCAAGGCGGCGGACGCGCTCAGGAAGGGACCTCAGCCGGCCGCTGCCGTGACTGACGCGGCCGCGCGCGGGGAGGGGGCTTGATGGATCTCGACACGCTCTTGCTGCCCTTCCGGTTTCCCTTCATGCAGAACGCTTTCCTGATCTGCATCATCGTCTCCATTCCCACAGCGCTGCTGTCCTGTTTTCTGGTGGTCAAGGGTTGGGCCCTGATGGGAGATGCGGTCAGTCATGCCATCCTGCCCGGCATCGTGATTGCCTATATTCTCGGAATACCGCTCCTGATCGGGGCCTTTGCCGCCGGGATGGTCTGTGCGCTGGCCACCGGCTATCTGTCCGGCAACAGCCGGGTGAAGCAGGACACGGTCATGGGCGTCGTCTTTTCCGGCATGTTCGGGCTGGGCATCGTGCTCTACGTGTCCATCGAATCCAGCGTGCATCTGGATCACATCCTGTTTGGCAACATGCTGGGGGTCGGGATACAGGATCTTTTGACGGCTGGTGTCATTGCCATACTGGTTGGCGGTGCGCTGGTCCTGAAATGGAAGGATCTGGTCCTGCACAGTTTTGATGCGGCCCAGGCGCGGGCCTCGGGCCTGCCTGTCAATCTGCTCCATTATGGGCTTCTGGCGGCCCTGTCGCTGACCATCGTGGCGACCCTGTCCGCTGCCGGGCTGATCCTGGCCGTCGGCCTGCTGATCTCGCCCGGCGCGATTGCCTTCCTGCTGGTACGGACCTTCCGCACGATGCTCTGGGTGTCCGTTCTGGTATGCATGTCCGCCATGCTGGCAGGCACCTATGCCTCGTTCTTTCTGGACAGCGCCACCGCCCCGACGATTATCCTGATCTTGACGGCCATCTTTGTGGCGGCCTTCGCGCGTCGCCAGATCCTGACGCGCCGCGACTCCCAGCAGCAGATCCAGCTGGAGAGGACCTAGAGTCTGTGGACATATAGGATTCACAGATCGTGTTTTTTGTGATTCAAGCTTCCTTTTGAGGAGGCTCCCATGCGCAGCGAACGTTTTGTCATCACGGATAGGAGCTGGGCGGTCATAGAACCGTTGCTTCCCGGTAGCATCCGGGATCGAGGCCGGACAGCAAGGGACAACCGACTATTTCTTGAAGCGGTGCTGTGGAAGGTTCGCGTTGGCGGTCCCTGGCGAGATCTCCCATCAGGATTTGGCGAATGGAACAGTGTGTTTCGGC